>JAYTZG010000016.1:0-11736 GCA_043742005.1 Minisyncoccota bacterium
CTATTTCACTCCCCTCTCCGGGGTTCTTTTCACCTTTCCCTCACGGTACTTGTTCACTATCGGTCATCAAGAATATTTAGCCTTACCAGTTAGTTCTGGTGGATTCATCCGAGCTATTCGTGTCTCGGACTACTCAGGAACGAAATCAAAAGAGCTAGATATATTTCGGATACAGGACTATTACCTACTGGGGTCGCGCTTCCCAACGCGTTTTCCTATATATCTAATTTGTAACTCTCCGCAACTAAATGCAGATTTCGCCCTACAACCCCATACATATAAATACGTATGGTTTGGGCTGTTCCCGTTTCGCTCGCCGCTACTAAGGGAATCGCAAGGACCTTCTTCCTGAACGTAATGGTACTTTCGCACCATAGCTCAGGATTACTCCCGAACTAGATGCTAAGCATCCGTTCAGAAAGAAAGTCCCGTGATTTGCTTTCTATTCCTCTAGGTACTGAGATGTTTCACTTCCCTAGGTGCGCATCCTCATACAAGGATTCCTGCTGAAAGCAGGAGGGTTTCCCCATTCGGAAATTTCCGGGTCGAAGGTTATTTGGCACCTCGCCGAAACTTATCGCAGCCATATCACGTCCTTCATCGCTTCTTGATACCAAGGTATCCACCATACACCCTTCGTTCCCATAGGGAACGTTGTACACCGCTGTACATTTCTGAGTGTCGGCCCGGAGATACTACTCCAGGCCTATGCTACGAACCCTACAAGATTCGTAGCATTAATTAATTGTCTACCGGGGACGAAAAGACCTGAGGGGTTGCTACACCTTACTCAAACTCTAACCCGATAGACGTTATACCTGTGTCGTGTGCCCCGCTTGCTAGAGGGTACACACAACAGTGCCTGGCGGGCGTCGATTCCACGCCAGGACTTTACGAAGGCAGCTCTTATCAAGCTGCCCTCTAGAATATGCGATTGCGTGGTCTTGCTGAACCATGCAACCCCCATAAGCAACCCTCGACGGAACGAGTCCGTAGGAATCAACTTATGAGAATTTTCAAATATCGCGTACCCCCTTGAATTTTGAAGAAAAAAGCCGCAGTCCCGCGGCAAGCCACAACGCTAATGCGAAGGTCTTGCTACGAAGCTAACTCAGTTCCAAAACTCATAAATACGTGAGCGCTATATTATAGGAAAAGAAAATAAAGTCAAGCGCTTACTCGGGATATTTCGGCCTTATTTATCCTCGGTTTTATACACAGGGTTTTCCCCAGAAAAATCCCCAGATTTGGCCTTCTTTATGCAAGGTTCAGACACAAAAGGACGGCTGTTACGAACCGTCCTTTTGTGTCTATCTCTTGGCCTACCGATAGGTGGCGCTCTTTACTTCATCTTTTACACTAATCTTGTCAGTCAGGACCTGGTGTTCGTAGTCAAAGAAGTCGCGAGTGAGTTTGTCATACATGCCGACACGGTACATCAAGTCTTCAGAAGACATCGCGGCAAAGCGCACTTCCATGCCCACTTCGGCTTCGATGGAACGAATCGCCTTCTCGACGGCAGCCTGAGAGAATTTTTTCATCGCGATGAGAATGTCGAGCCGTTGTTCGAAGTTGCGCATAAACACACCAGCAATCGCCACAAAATCCAGTGAGCCAGCCTTTCGCAAATGAGCTAGAAGATTCTTACCATCAATCGGTGCTGTATCAAAAAGAAATGTTTGCAGCGCTTGGAGTTCTTGAAAGTCCTTGTTGAGAGTATAGGCAATCGCTTTCATCTTCTTGGCTTTGCCCGGTACTGTCATCAATACATTCTTTTGACGAATCACGCCAGCTTTTTCAAGAGCTGAGATTTCGGTACGAGCGGTGCGACGTACGAGACGCGCGCGCTTACTAATATCATCAAAAAGAAATTCTTTCGAAGGATTGAACAGGAAAAAGCGAAGCAATTTCACTCGAGCAGTACTCCCAAACAGGATAGAAAGCGGATCAGCCATAACAGTCCCCCGATTATAGCACCGATACAAAATCTGTAGGTATCGACACTCTCCCTTGTGCGTTTTCAAATTGCTCGACAAAACGGCTCTTAACCACTATCCTGAGGTAAGGCAAGGAAAGGAATTGCTATGCACCCGCTCGTTACCCAACAATACGGGAAAATCCCAGAGACCATCAGGCCTTTTGTGCCTGTCGAAGGACTTATCGACAAGGCCATCAAGGGTCTGGTGTCAAAATTTGTTACTAATGGGTCTTTCACCCCAAAGGAGCAGCAAGATTTTGACGACTTGAATGACGAACGAGTCTGGCGTATGGGTGGTCGCCTACCAGACCGTCATCGACCCCAGCGTCGTCTTCTGTCGTTCTTTAGACGCTAACCAAAAAGCCGGTTCGCATGCGAACCGGCTTTTTTTGTAAATAATTCCTTAGGAGTTATTTAAGTGTAAGCGTAGCTTTCTTTCTGCGTGCGTTCGGTCATGCAAAAGCACCACCAGGGTACTTCCATTTTCATAGTCGCTTACGCTCCTTGAAAATTAGGTCGGAACTTTCGCGCGACACTCACTTACTTGAGTGTGACTTTAGCTCCAGCCTCCTCAAGCTTTACCTTTAGGGCTTCAGCATCTTCCTTCTTCATTCCTTCTTTAAGTACTGCTGGGGCGCCGTCTACGGCATCCTTAGCTTCTTTAAGGCCGAGACCTAGTGCTTCCTTCACTGCCTTAATAACAGCAATCTTTTGCGCGCCAGCTTCAGTAAGTTCAACAGCGAAGTCAGTCTTTTCTTCTGCGGCATCGCCGCCAGCGGCTGGACCAGCAGCTGCTACTGCAGTGGCTGAAACTTCCCACTTTTCTTCAATCGCCTTCACGAGTGTATTAAGCTCGAGAACGGTCATCTTTTCTACAGCTTCGATAATTTGTTCTTGTGTCATAATAATTTTAATTAGTTTCGAGTGTTTATTTTGTTTCTGCAACCTTACTCAATACAACAGCAAAACGCTGACGTGGTGAGTTGATAAGTTGAGCAAACATTCCACGGAGTACTTGGAGTGGTGGAATAGATGCGATTTCAGTCATTTCTGCCTGATTCTTGAATACGCCTTGGAATACTCCACCGACGATAGCCAGATTGTTTTTGTACTTCGCTGCAAAGTCCTTGATGTTCTGCGCTGGTGCGAGAGCATCAGTTGAGTACGCGATAGCGATTTCACCATCAAGTTGCGGCATTTCACCTGTGAATGATTCTCCGAAGGTTCGCTTCATTAGAGTCTTCTTGGCGACAAAGTATCCGACACCCTTTTGGCGAAGTTCTTCACGCATAGTAGTTGTGGCAGCCACGGTCATACCGTTGAACTTAACAAATACAATTGAATCAGCTTCCCCTTTCACTCCTTCGAGCTTCCCGAGGATAGTTTCCTTCTTGGCTTTAGTAATGGCCATAATAGTTTGTGTACAATTTAATTTAAAACAGGCCCACGGTAGGAACAAAATGTTCCTACCCTAGGCTTCGACCCCAACTAATCAAATAGATGGACCTCGGCGGGCGCCCCAATCGGGACATTACCTCGCTGCCTTTACGCAGTGAGACCAGCTGTCATGAGCCTGTATGCGAGACACTATAGCAGAATTATAAAAAAAGAAAAGGCCGAAGCTCCGCTTCGGCCTTTTCTTTTTAGCCTTCGTTTTGGTTTTTGAGGTACTCGGCTTTGTGGCCGACTAGGGTGGCTAGGATATGGAGGAATGACGCGACGGCGCCGACGGCGAGGAGAACGACTGGGAAAACGGCGTAGGGTGTCAGGAGATAGAAGAAAATAACTGTCGAGGAAGCCCAGACACCAAAGCACCACGGGCATGAGAGTAGGTCGGCGATGGTCCGCTTAGGGCCGACTTTTGGCTTCTCGAGCGATAGTCCCTTTCCCACTTTCACCACATCCCAGAATTGTTCGCGGAAGAATTTGGTGATGGCATCAGAAACAAAAAGCCTTGTGAGGCGCCAGGAAGCGAGTGTCACCAGGACGTAATCGGTGAGAGAAAGTTCGGTCAGTCGGATACGTGATTCCGTCTCGAGAATAATTGCACCCATCACCACCAAAATCAGAAAAAATATCGTGAAGACAAAATTCCAAAAGTACTGATCAGTAATGCGAATCATAACGACTACTATTGTATACCAGAAGCGCCTAGGATGAGAATAAATAACAACACCCCAGCGATAACAGCGATGAAGCTGAAGAGAAACTTATAAAACGTCTTGTTAAACATTGTGTCAGTAGTATATCAAACCGAGATAAATAAAACATAAAGTTAAAGGCAGTCTGAGGGTTTGCCTAGGCAAGGCCTAGGCGGAGCTTTTGAAAGGTGACCGATCTTTTCTTTTTTTCCTCTGCCCAGGCAAGGTCTCGGGCAGATGCTACTGTTTGGGTACGGTGAAGTCTTTTAGTTCTTCTTTAGTGAATACTTTTACTTGTTTTTCTTCGTCTTTCTTTTGGATGGTAATTGGGAGTTTCTCGACAGTGACACTTCCCTTTGCTTTACCTACCGCATGTTCTTCGAGTACCAGGAGCGTGAAGGAAGCGTTTGATTTCATCGGGACAAAGTATTTTTCTCCTTGGATTGGGGCCGTGCTGAGTACTAGAGAAGATGTCTCGCTTCCTTCTTTTACTGTCTTACTCGAAGCAAGCGGCATCCACATGTCGGCATTAAGGAAGCCGAATTCAAAAGTAAGGGTGTACATAGTGAGTGTATCGGAGAGCTTGGTAATGTGTCGGTCGGTGACTTTGTAGGCGTGGCTTTGGCTGGGGAAAAGAATAAAAATGAAAGCCAACGCAAGCGAGGCACGGAAGAAATGTTTTGTTTGCATGGGTTTATTTTAACGCAAAAAGCACGACAACCAAAGGTTGTCGTGCTTTTTGAGTTTGCCTAGGACGGTCCTAGGCGGAGCTTTGCTTAAGAAAGCGATATGAAGCAAGAAACTTTTGCCTAGGCAAGGCCTGGGCGGAATCTAGAAGCTTTCCTAGTTTTGCCTAGGCAAGGCCTAGGCGGAATCTTCTTCTCTGTAAGTGAGCCAGTCTTTGAGTTCGTCCACTTGGTCAGCTGCAGTTTCAAAATATCCAGGAAATGGTTTTGGATCAATGATTACGTTTTCTAAGCGCGCTATCTGTAAATAATCGGATAAACTTGAGTATGTGTAGCTCTTTAGAAAGTCAAGAGTCTCCTCTATACTTGGTTCACTCGCCACGTCTACCCTGCCCCAAAGTTTTAAAGGATTGAGGTGTATATATGCGTAGAGATATTTTAAATATATATCACTATCTGCCCATTTAGCCTTAAAGGGTCCCTCAAATAGAGTACCGGTGCGGTTATACCGTTTATTAAAATACATTGAATACGCAGTCCCTAGTTTCTGCATAAACATAGTTATTCCATCTTCAACACAGGGCGTAAGCAACATGTGGAAATGATTTGGCATTAAACAGTAAGCTCCTATATTCACAAGTGGAGTACCCCTTTCAAATGTGTATGGTTCGTTGTTTTTGCGTAAAATATTTCTTACATTTATAGACTCAACTGAGTTAGAAAGAAATAGCAGTTTTAAAAAACGTTGAGAGTCGGTGTCATCCCGGAAGAGCAGTCGCTTATCCGTCCCGCGATTATAGACGTGATAGAACTCGCCTTCAATTAACTGCACCGGTCGGATGGACATGTTACAAGGTTACCATACAAAAAACACCACACGGAATTATGTGGTGTTTTTTAAGGGTTTGCCTAGGCAAGGCCTAGGCGGAGCTTTTATATACAACAAAAGCCCCCTTGCGGGGGCTTTTGTTTAGCTGTGATTCTAAACTTTTTACAGTCTTATCAAGCTACCAAGCGTAGCTTAGTTAGCGTTGATGTTCTTGTAAGTAGTTCGGAAGTCTGAAGCTGGAGTTGGTACGTATGCAGCTTCTGCACCGTCGCCATCTGTATCAGCTGAATAGTTTACTTCAGTAAGTGTTACACGAGCTTGTGTAGTAGCTGAAGTGTCAACAGTCACAGTCAATGTGAATGTTTCAGTTTCGCCATCACGTACTGTGAACACGCCTGGAGTCTCTTCGTCACCAGTTGAGGTAAGAACACCTGAAGATGTTGATGTGCCTGAACCGAGTTCTACAAGGTATTGAACACCTGTAGTTACTGCTGTACCAGCTGTTTCAGCTACATAGAAGTCACCTTCTACAGCTGTTACTTCGAATTCAATAGAGAATTCACCAGTTTGATCGTTGTCACCAGTAGTGTCAGCTGAAACTGTTACACCGTCAACTGGAACGAGGATACCAGTAGCTACAAGGTTGTGTACATCACCAACTGCTGTTCCAGTGAACTGTGAAGTTCCTAGGTCGTCAGCACCTTCAGCGTCTGTTGCATCACGTTGTGCAGTAGCAACTTTCGCTTGGATAGTTGTACCGTTTAGATAATTTGTATCTTGACGCTTGAAGTCAACCATAACGACAACAGTTACTTCCTCACCATCGTCGATAGTTACGTCACCGTCAATATCGAATGTGTAAGTTGTACTTGTACCTGTAGTAGCTCCAGCAGTGTCATCAGAGTAAGTAGTGCCGTCAATATCGATTTCGATATCAGAAACTACGTCACCAATAACGTCTGAAGTAACGAGTGCTACAGAAAGTTCATTAAGAGTGATGTCTCCATCCTCAGCCTTAATTGTGTATTCAAGAACAGTAACACCGTTTGTGCTACTTGTTTCGTCTACCACAATGTCAGTTGAGTCTGGGTTGTTGTCACCAAGAGAGAACTTGAGTTCTTCGTTGATACCAGCAACTTCAATAGTGAAGGTTGTAGTTTCACCAGTGATATCTCCATCACTTTCAGTTGTAGCAACACCATCAGCATCGAAGAATCGAAGTGCCTTACCAGTTACATCCCATTCTCCGAGGTTTTCAGAGTCGAGGTTGTCTTGGAGAGTAGCAGCAACAGAGATTTCTACTTCTTCGTCTTCCATCGCTACGAGAGCAAGGTCAGAGAAGCGGATAACACCGTTGTCTTCGTCACCGAGGTAGTCATCCTTTGATGAAGCGTCCATTTCAGCAATCATGTCGCCATCAACCCAAAGTGAAATGGTGTCGAATGTGTCCCATGCATCTGAATCAAGTCCTGATCCGTCTGTGAATGCGAGGTCGAGACGTGAAACTTCAGCATCACCGTCAGCGAATTCTACAACAACTTGAGCAATTTCTACTTCTTCGTCACCTTCTGATACATCTGTATCATCAGCGTCGTTGATTTCGAAGTTGTCGAGTGAAGCTTCACCTTGAAGGTCAGTTGAGTCATCTGAGTCGTCAGAGTCATCTGAGTCGTCGTCTGAGTCGTCAGCTGGAGTACATGAAGCCTTCATAGCTGCACTTGTAAGTGGACCGTAGTAACCAACAGCTGGTGCTACGTTGTGAGCTGCTTGCCATGAAGCAAGAGCTGCCTTTGTTTGTGCACCGAAGTATCCAGTAGCACCTGCAGCGATAGCGTGGCCATCAGCGATAAGGCGAGTTTGGAGTCCAGTTACACCACCTCCTTGTGAACCCACTGTAAGTGGAGCCATAGGTACATCACAACTTGTAGTTGTAGTTGTAGTAGTGGTGGTTGTGGTTGTGTCGTCTCCAAGTTGTGCTTGGAGATCAGCAACTTGCGCGAGCAAGTCGTTGATGGTCGTTTGCAAGTCATCAGCTGCGGCAGCTTGTACAGCTGGCGCGATAGCAGTGAGGATCATTGCTGCTGCTACGAACGCTACTGCGAACTTAGAAGCAAAATCTTTTGCAATAGTCATAATTATAATTACTTTGTTTGTAGTTGAGCGTGTGATTAAAGTCACGCCGTTTGGCACGAGTGCCAAACTTTAACTTGATAAGGGCTAATAATATGAATTAATTCATATTCGTAAATGAGTTATCAATTCACTTACGTAATATCACTAAACTCCACCCTCATGAGTAGTCTCCTACTCATTTAATGGAGGTTAGCTGCGGGACAAGTCTGTTTGTCTGTGAGGCGGAAGCAGGTCGCGCAAAGCGCGACCTGAGACAGGAAAAGGTAGGCGGTAGTTTGTGTTAAGGAAGCTTCGTTGCCACAGCAGGAAACTTCGTCAACGAGAACGATATGTCTATTAGTTATATGAATCTAAGTGCGGAGCACTTGATTGTTTGACAATGAACATAACGACCCTGGGAACTCCTTCTGTAATGGGTGGGTTCTAGACTTTAGAACGCACGAATTTAATTCAGAAAAAGCGCACCAGCGCAGTCCCAACAGTGTAGCATTTTTTAAAGAAAATAGTACAGTTCACAGGTTGTGGATACATTGTCGCTTAAAGCAGCAAAAGTGTATGCAAAGTCTAGTGAAACTGGTCCTTATCTTGATCAAAAAATGGACACAAAGGGCAGTGGGTCTGCTAGAGATGACGGCCTATATTTGGCAGTCTTACAGGTGTAAAACTACAAAATAACTTTCATATATAGGCAAATTACTCACTTGGCGGGGATTTTCACTCCCCCGCCCATGTAGGCTGTCGTACAATATCTCATACTGTCCTTATCTGACCTTTAGAGGACGATGGACTCTGAGTGCAAGTTTATGCCGCTCCAGCTAAAAGTCAATTACAAAGCAGTTCATCGTGTCCTTTACTTTGAGACTAAGTATCGTGACCAACGTCTTTCTCCTTCGCGCATAACTTGTCCTTTTTCTATGAGACTATTTAGCTCTCGTTGAATTGTCTTTTCACTAACGTCAGTGATGATCTCAGAGATGTCTTTAATAGTAGCGTGCGGTTTGGCTTCAAGGACTGTCTTTATGCGCTCAGCTCTATCGGTCATTTGGCTGTATACCATGTAGGCATCTGAGCTGATGTCTCCGGTTGGGATCTGCACTGAGCGGCGACGCGCCGCAGGCGCGTCTTTTTTTGTCACTCCATTTGCAGCCACTTTCCGGTTTTTATTCTCAGGCAGGCGGGCTTGTTCTTCAAGGTCAATCCCTTGTTCTTTGATATAGTGATTGCTCAAGTAACGCTGTATGCCGATGAGTTGTTCAAACAGCATCTGGTTGATGTTTTGGGGAACCACGGCTGCCGCTTCGGCAACTCGCAGAGTACTCTCGAGTGCGACTAGGGCGTACTGGAATTCTCGTAACCCTTCTACGACATCTTGTGACTGCAGTCGTAATGTCTGTAACGATACTTCATGGACATCAAAGGCTCGGTCTTTGAGGACATCGATATGTACTTGATTGTCCTTTTTGTCCTCTAGATTTGAGAGAATGTAGAATATAACTGATACTATCTTCTCTGTTCTCTTAAAGACATTATTAAAGTACTCAGAGTCAGCAGAGAGTCTTTTAATCTGTATGAGAGTGTCCTTTTCCGGTGTCATAGTTTGTCTTTAAGATAGCTTGTTGGTTTGTCTTATACCCTACTATAAAGACATCTGTGGCTTTTGCAACTTGCACCCCAAGGGTACTTATGTCGCTTTGCGACATGGCGTCAGCCTTATTTATCTTATGTCCTTTCTCACGTCTCTTTATGCGTCATGATATGATGTGCGTATCTACAGTCCGGGTGGACTTCGAATTTTATTGTTTATGGCACGTAAGAAAATTGAAAAGAAAATACCGAAGGAACCGTTATTCGACGACTTAAGTCCACATGCACGCCAAGCCATCTGGTCGGTTGTAATGGGTACCTTGGGTATCTTTTTCCTCTTTGCCCTTTTTGAGTCGGCTGGGCCGGCTGGTGTCTACACTGATATCGGACTGCGTTACCTATTTGGCAGCGGAGCGTGGCTAACACCGCTCGCCTGTTTCTTCTACATATATGTACTGCTGCATCCAAAAGAAAACGACGGGGTGAGTGTCGCGAAAGTTCTTGGAACCATACTTTTGTTCTTCACGGTATTTGGAAGCTTCTCGCTATATGAAAATGGCCTTGGGGGTATCGTGGGGCAAGCACTTGCCTGGCCGATGGTCTACCTGCTCGGCTCGGCGGTTACGGGAATTCTATTTTTTGGTATTTTTCTTATTTCGGTTTTTCTTATTTTCAACACGGGACTACGACTCCCTTCTTTCGCTTCGACCAAGGCACTGTTAATGGATGTCCACGGCAAAGATGGTGAAAGCGGTGAAGAGCTAGAGGATTTTGATGACATCAAAGAGGAGCCGGTGAAGGTAGTTGAAAAGGACGAAGACGAAGAGGGTGATCCGTCGAAACTATCAGCAGTTAGCGCACTAGTGGCCAACATCGCTAAGACCAAACCAAACGATATCATCGTGAAGAATTTTAGTGGTACCTATATCGCCCCTTCACTGAGCTTGCTTAGTAAGGAAAACAGCAAGGCGAACATCGGTGACGTAAAAGCCAACGCCAACACTATCAAGCGCACTCTTAAGGAGTTTGGCATCTCGGTTGAAATGGACGCGGTGGAGAGTGGACCGACTATCACCCGCTACGCTCTCAAGCCCGCCCAAGGTGTCCGTATCGCCCGTATCGCTGGATTGCAGCAGGAACTACAACTCGCCCTCAAAGCCAGCTCTATCCGCGTCGAAGCGCCTATCCCGGGCAAGTCACTTGTCGGTATTGAAGTACCTAACCAAACGAGAGCTACCGTGGGTCTCGCCTCTCTCCTTTCCTGTCCTGAATACACCGACTCGCCGCATCCACTCATCGTAGCGCTAGGTAAAGATGTGACCGGTAATGTGCACTTCGCGAACGTCGCACGGATGCCACATGGACTCATCGCTGGTACTACCGGCTCAGGCAAGTCAGTGGCGATTCACAATGTCATCATTTCCCTCCTGTACCGCAACTCTCCTGAGCAGCTCCGACTTATCCTCGTCGATCCGAAGCGAGTGGAACTCACCCTCTACAACAAAATTCCCCACCTTCTAACGCCGGTCATCACCGACGCCAAAAAGGCTATCCGAGCCCTCTCGTGGGCAGTGAAGGAAATGGAACGACGGTACGACATCCTCGAAGCTGAGCAAGTACAGAACATCAGCTCGTACCACAAGAACATCTATCAAACTGCGAAGAAGGAGTGGGAGAAAAATGGTAAGAATGAAGAAGAACGACTCAATCTACCTGAAGCACTTCCTTACATCGTAATTGTCCTTGATGAGCTTAATGACCTCATGCAGGCCTTTCCGCGGGAACTGGAAGCTTGTATTGTAAGACTTGCTCAAATGAGTCGCGCGGTGGGTATCCACCTCATTCTCGCGACACAGCGGCCGTCGGTGAACGTCATTACAGGGACTATTAAGGCCAACGTACCAACTCGTATTGCGCTGGCGGTAGCGTCCCAAATCGACTCACGAACCATCATCGACTCACAAGGAGCGGAGAAGCTCTTAGGGGCTGGTGACATGCTCTATCTCTCTTCTGACAGTCCACGACCATACCGTCTGCAGTCGGCCTTTATCTCGGAAGAAGAAATCAAGCGGGTGGTGGAATATTTGCGTAAACAATCAACTGAGCTTGAGACTATTTCGTTTGACGAAAACTCTGATAACGGTAACGACAGTGTCTTTAAATCCTCTATCGGTGACGATGCTGACGATGATCTCTACGAGGACGCTAAGTACGCGGTGATGGAAGCGGGCAAGGCTTCGACATCATATCTGCAGCGCAAGCTGCGGATTGGATACTCGCGGGCGGCACGTCTGATTGATCTCTTGGAAGAAAATGGCGTGATTGGGCACCGTGGGTTTGCCAAGGGCCATGTACTCCATTAACTTGTTCATGGTGCAGTGGTCG
>JAYTZG010000017.1:0-11728 GCA_043742005.1 Minisyncoccota bacterium
ACAAGGTACAGATATTTCGCTCCAAAAATAAAAAATGAATCTACAGAAAACATTGAATCATGATTATAGCATTCCCTTATCAAAATTCTTTTCAGCGAGAAAATACCTCCATGACCGGAGGTATTTTCTATACTTTCTTTGCCAGTACGACTAACTAAATTGTGAAGCCTCTCGTGCTAGCACGACCTGGCGGAAGATGAGAGATTCGGTCACGAATCACTAAATATATTATTTCGCTACACTCATAATCTACTAAGTGTTCGCTACCCCATCTCGTTCGTTCGCAAGCTCACATCACTCCGACCTTCGAATCTCTCCGTAAAGCAAAGCAGTTTGCTTTACTCATCTTCCGAGCAAGAAAATAACCGCCCAAAGGCGGTATTTTCAAAGCGCGGAAGATGAGAGATTCGAACTCTCGGAACCTTTTACAGTTCGACAGTTTAGTAAACTGTTGCTTTAAGCCACTCAGCCAATCCTCCTTATATTTTCCAACTGTGCCAATAAATCTGACAACACGACATTTTGGCATTTTGTGGTGATTAACGCAAAAAATTACCCCTCTTGTGCAGACAACGTTCAGACATGTCATACTATTGCCTATTATATGTACACCACCTTAAAACAATACTTCGGCTACGATGAATTCAGGCCCCTCCAAAAGGAAATCATCGAACGGGTCCTCGCCAAAGAAGACTGTGTGGTCCTGATGCCAACCGGTGGCGGAAAGTCTCTGTGTTTTCAGTTACCGGCACTCTTGAATGAAGGTATTACCGTCGTGATTTCGCCGCTTATCTCACTGATGAAGGATCAAGTGGATTCGCTGCTGCAGAGTGGCGTTAGTGCTGCTCTCATAAATAGCTCGCTTACGGGGTCCGCTATCAATGCGGTCATAGGCGAGATCAAAGCGGGCACCATCAAAATCGTCTACATCGCACCAGAACGACTTAGCTTACCGGCGTTTGAAGAAGTGCTCCACTCGCTTCCGATTAGCCTCTTTGCGATTGACGAAGCTCACTGTATTTCTGAATGGGGTCACGACTTTCGGCCAGAGTATCGCAATCTAAATAAGCTACGTACTAAATTCCCCAATATTCCTATCATCGCGCTGACAGCGACCGCCACCGAAAAAGTTCGTGTGGATATCGTTAAGCAACTCGCACTGCCAAAGCCAAATATTTTTATTTCCAGTTTCAATCGACAGAACTTGAGTTACGAGGTCCTCCCAAAGAAAGATTCCTTCAAAACCATTCTTTCACTCCTCCAAAGCTACCCTAAGGAAAGTGCCATCATCTACTGCTTCTCTCGCAAAGATACTGAATCGATTGCCGACAAACTCAACCAGCAGGGCTATAACGCCGGCGTCTACCACGCTGGACTCACAGCGGACAAGCGTCGCGATAATCAAGAGCGATTTATCCGCGACGACATACATATAATGGTCGCCACCATTGCTTTTGGTATGGGGATTGATAAACCTGACGTGAGACTTGTTATCCATCACAGTCTCCCTAAGTCTGTAGAAGGTTACTATCAAGAAACCGGCCGCGCTGGACGAGATGGCCTTCCTGCCCGCTGTGTTCTTTTCTTCTCACTGGCGGATAAATTCAAACACGAGTTCTTTATCGGTCGCATTAGTGATGAGGAAGAAAAGCAGCAAGTGCAGAGCAATCTTGATCAAGTGTTGTCATACGGACAGCTTGGATCATGCCGTAGGAAATTCCTCCTCCGCTACTTCAACGAAGACTACCAAGAAGTCAGTTGTGATAACTGCGACAAGTGTGTCGCCCCAACTCCTCTTCTCGCTCCGACCCGTACTAGTACCGCAAAGAAAAAGGTGATCGCCACCACCGATAAAAACTTCGACCCCTCCCTCTTTGACATCCTTCGCCAAGTCCGCACCAACGAAGCCGCCAGACTTAAAGTCCCACCCTACATCATCTTCGGCGACAAAGCTCTGCGCGACATGGCGAGCAAAAGACCGCAAACGGATGAAGCCTTCCTAAACATAAATGGCGTGGGTGATAAAAAACTCGCCAAGTTCGGCGAGTTGTTCATGGGAGCGATTCGGGAGTTTGTAGAATAAGCTTTGCTTAAGTGAGATTCTGCGTGGTTTAAGATCCTCTATTTAGTATGAACGAAATTATATGCTATAATCGAGAAGCCTTGGGTATTGATGAGGAAGAAGCGACAGGTCTCAATAATATTGAGCGCTTCAACGTTTGAATCAATATCAATTATAACCGGCTTGTCCGGTCTTTTTTATACGAAAGTCTGGATGGAGATTTATAACTAACTGAATATATATGCAATGCCCAAATGACCAAACAACCCTTTTAATGACCGACCGTCAAGGTATCGAGATTGACTATTGTCCAACTTGCCGAGGCGTCTGGCTAGACAGGGGTGAGCTAGATAAATTAATCGAAACTAACGAAAGTGCTGCCACACACAACCGAGAGACTATTCCCCAAGTAAGCTACCAAGAGCCCCATCAACAAAAGGACCAACGCCAAAACGATTACGACGATCATTCTTACTCTCATAAAAAAAGAAAGAAGGAGTCCCTCTTGGGAGAGTTGTTCGATTTTTAACACATCTCTTCCCAGAGTTAACGGGGACAGTCACGATTACTTTGCCCAGGCAGGTTCTAAGGACTAGGCGCATTGTTCAGTATTGGTCGAAAAAACAGTTGCGAGGGAGTATAATGAATGTGTCGCAAAAACGATTAGTTATATAACAATCATCCATGAACAACAAAGTTTTACACATGGTCACTTTCCTCTTACTGGTAGTCGGAGGACTTAATTGGCTTCTAATTGGAGTAGCCGACTTCAACCTAGTAACCACAATCTTCGGCGCAGGGACAGTGACGAAAGTTGTCTACATCCTCGTCGGTCTCTCAGCTGTAGTTGAACTACTAACGCACAAGAGTCGCTGCTCAATGTGTAAGTAATTACACTAAAACAAAAAAGCACCCGCGGGTGCTTTTTTGTTTTAGTTTAGTGGGGGGGGGTAGGAGGGCTTGGGGACATTTACCTATCATACATAATAGGTAAATAGCGAAGTAAAGATGGAAAGGTAGTTTTGCCCAGGTGAGACCTGGGCAGTGTTTGACAACTGACCAAGGAGTACAGTCCTTCATATCTTATAAAATAGAACCCTTTTTAGGGGCGCTATTTTATAAGCTGCTTCAGGGTGGCTTCAGGTTGAGTTTGTACTATGGACATATGAAAAAATTAATCACAAATCCAACCTGCTTTACGAAGTAGTTCTAGTATATGAATAACCACACCTCGCCCCACTCGCTGTCTTCACAATTACTAAACAAAGTTCCAGAGATTACTATTTTTTTCTGGGTGATCAAGATTCTATGCACCACTGTGGGTGAAACCGCCGCCGATTTTCTCAACGTCAATTTAAATCTTGGCCTCACAGGGACTTCTGTTATAACTGGTATTCTCTTAGCGATAGCGCTCGTTTTCCAATTTAGAGCAAAGAAATATGTACCGAGCATCTACTGGATTGCGGTAGTTCTTATTAGTGTTTTTGGAACACTTGTGACCGATAACCTCACCGACAGTATGGGTGTGCCACTTGAAACTAGCACTATATTTTTCAGTATTGCGTTGGCACTGACTTTTGCACTCTGGTATATGAAGGAAAAAACACTTTCAATCCATTCTATTTTCACCAAACAGCGAGAAATGTTTTATTGGTTGGCTATTCTCTTTACGTTTGCTCTGGGCACCGCAGCCGGTGACTTGATGGCAGAAGGATTAGGACTGGGCTATCTCCTGACCGGAATTATAGTCGCAGTTGTGATCGCGCTCATTTCCGCAACTTGGCGGCTTGGACTCAACCCGGTCTTATCGTTTTGGCTCATCTACATCATGACCCGACCGCTCGGGGCCTCACTCGGTGACTTTCTTTCTCAGTCACAAAAGCACGGAGGCCTAGGTCTTGGTGCCACCGTGACCAGCGTGGTATTCCTCGGAGCAATTTTAGCCGTAGTTGCTTACCTGACCGTAACTAAACGTGACGTCATTAGAAAAGCAGCGGCCGAGGAAAAAAGAACCGCGTCTGCCGGCGGTCTCATGCAGACAGCACTTACTATCGGGGTACTTATATTAGTGGCCGGAACGGGCTATCACTATCGACAAGCGTCGCTTCAGGGAGCAGACGTTACTGTCGACTCGCAAAACACTGAAACCTCACTGCCGGCCGAAAATGTAAATCAAACAGACAAACAAATGGGAAAAATAGTAACTGACTCAGAAGCAGCGTCAGAGGATGCGGCAACTACCCCCGGGAACAAACTATCGGAGAGTCCAAAGCCAGTAGCAAAGACCTCACCGCTTGGTGACCTGTCCAGTTTTAAAACGATTACTCAAGATACTTTAAACCTGGTGCGCGCCGGAAAGCCGGCTGACGCTAAAGAGCGCATTTCAGACTTGGAGTACGAGTGGGATAACGCTGAAGCAAGACTAAAGCGAATGGACGGAGCAACCTGGACAGAAGTTGATGACGCTATTGATGCGGCACTCAGACAAGTGCGCGCCGTCAAGCCAGATGCGCAGAAATCGGAAGTCTCACTCAAGGCATTACTCGAAACGCTTGACTAGAGCCTGTCTTCAGGCACACTTCAGCTAAAACCTGTACTATAGTCGTATGCATATAGTTCTGGTAGAGGACAATAAAATACTGGCGAAATCCACTATGCGCGTTTTAAAACAAGAGGGTTACACCCCGACTTATTTTATTGATGGTTCTGAAGCAGAGCGTTGGCTTATTGCTAATATCGGCTCATATGACATGGTGATATTGGATATTCTCCTTCCCGGAACAGATGGATTTACACTCTGCAAGAATGTACGCTCAGAAGGGGTTTTGGTGCCCATTCTCATGCTTACTTCAAAAGATACACTCGAAGACACCATCAAGGGTCTTGACTGCGGGGCCGATGACTATTTGAAGAAACCCTTTGCAGTTGATGAGCTACTTGTTCGTATTCGTACGTTACTCCGGCGTCCACCGCTTTCAGTCGCAGAAATTGAGAAAAGCATTCCCGGTGTGACAATAGATATGAAGTCACATGCTATTACCACAAATGCAGGGAACGCCATATCACTGACTGCAAAGGAGTTTTCAATACTGCTATATTTTGTTCGTAATCCGAATGAGATTATTGATCAACAGCGATTGTATGACCATGTGTTTGATTTTGCGGAAGTGCAAATGAGTAACGCCATTGAAGTCCACATTAAGAATATTCGTAAAAAGTTTAAAACTGAACATCATGAAATTCCTCTCACAACTATTCGAGGCGCGGGGTACCGACTGGACGTCTAACGCTTTTAAAAAAGCTCGATTGAAGCTCGTGGCGTTGTACCTCTTCATCCTGGCGATTGTTATTGCGCTTTTTGCGTACCTCGTCGTGCTACAGGTACAAGAAAAAATCTCATCAGAAAAAATTCCTGCAAACAGTCAGATAGTACTCAACGCCACCGAGGCTCAAAACGAAGCGATTGTCCTAAAACCAAACGAGACCATCGAAGAAACCCAATACATACTAGAAGAAAATACGCTGCACTACGTGATTGGCTTTAGTGACGGTGAGGACGTTGAGGTCGATCTTTTAACCGGCGAAGCCCAACTAGACCAAGATATCGAAGGTGGAGAGAGTTTCTTTGAATTATTTACTGACGAAGTGGACGAAACCATTTGGTGGATTGGCATCATTGTTTTTCTGCTCGCATCCACTGGAAGTATCTATATCGCTAACGTGACACTACGACCAATCGCGGAGAGTGTGCGAAAACAAAAACAATTTGTATCAGATGCTTCCCACGAACTCCGCAATCCCCTCGCTTCACTTCAAACAACCCTTGAGTCATATATACGAAGCGCTGATAAGTCCAAAGTCCTTAGTGACTCTGTAACGGAAGATTTGTTGGAGGAGGTACAACGACTGATTGTGACAAGCGAGTCGCTTTTAGAATTGGAAAAGTACGAAAAGCAGGTGAGAAATATTGAGTCCTGCATAGTTTCTCATAATCTTGAGAGGGTTATCCAGAGACTACGAGTTGATGTAGACGCAAAGAATATTAGATTAGTAAACACGGTGTCGACTGCGCCGCTGACTATAGACTCAAGTGACTTAGATACCATCCTCTACAACCTCTTGCATAATGCCATAAAGTTCTCTAGCGAACACTCAGATATAAAAGTTGATTGGAATGGCCTTGAGCTGACTGTTTCCGATACGGGGAAAGGTATTGAGTCAAAACATATTCCGCATATATTCGAACGTTTCTATAAAGCGGACCAGGCAAGGCTGTTTACTACAAATAGTAACGGTCTCGGGCTCGCACTAGTACACGAAATCATCGCTTTCTACGGGGGCAGTATCACGGTGCAAAGCACCTTAGGTAAAGGGACTACTTTTACCGTCAGGTTGTAGCTGGGGACAACCTTTCTCTGTTCATCTTAGATTCAGGTTGCTTTGATAGGCTAGTAGTAGATGGTGCGTATACCACTATCACTTAGCAGACTAATATCATTAAAATGACCATCGTAAAAAATAAGTTGATGGTGCTTAGCACCCTGATGCTTTTCTCCGCTTTTGTATTCGGAGTCAGTCCAGCCTTTGCAGCGAGTAACTCAAATACTTCGAAGGACACAAAAGATGTCTGTGCCGACATCGAAACTGCGGATGATGAGCAAGATGTCGAAGATAACAGTGCGTCTGACGAACAAGATGCTGAAGATATCTGCGAGAAAGCAGAGTCAGTAAAGTTAGCGTCGCAAGTGGACGTATCAGAAGCAAAAGCTCGCCAAATTGCCGAGACTAACTACTCAGGTAATGGAGAAATTACCGAGTTACTTCTCGCGCGCGATGAGGACGAAAACAATGTATCTAGAATTGTGTATGAGATTGAATTTACAGAGTCTGACAAAACACAAGTAGATGTGAAAGTTGACGCCCAAACCGGAGAATATCTCGGCGTAGATGCAGAAGACGACGAAGATGGAGACAGTAGCGAAACTGGCAAGGGTAATAAAAATGTTCAGGCGTTGCAGATGCAACTCGTGAGCCTCCTCCAACAACTGATCGCACTATTAAAGGCCCAGTAGTTTACAAATGACATACAACAAAAAACTCCTACGTAGGAGTTTTTTGTTACCGTCAAACTAAGTACGGTTTGCGTCAGTATGACGCGTCTTGTGCTAACACGAATGGGCGGAGAAGAGAGGAGTTTAGATCATTACTTATTCAAGTGAGAAGTCATGTAGGAGCTCGCTCATACATGAGCTGCTAATGCAGAATAAGCAGGTTTGCTTACAGGTTCAGTACAGGTTGTCGCTACTTTTTCAAAGTAGCTGGCAACCTTTTCGAATCCTCTCTTCTCGCGCAAATGCAACAAACCCCAACAAAGCTTTGGCTTTGTTGGAGTAGAGAGGAGAGGAATTTCGGTCTCTACGAGACCAGTATCCCAATTGGATAGTTTATTTCCTTTCAGTCATAAACTACCTCAATCGGGCTTCGAATCCTCTCTTCTCGCGCAAATGCAACAAACTCCAACAAATCTTTGGCTTTGTTGGAGTTTGGCATTTGCGGAGAAGAGAGGATTCGAACCTCCGGGGGCTTTCACCCCACTTCCTTAGCAAGGAAGCACGATAGACCACTCTGACACTTCTCCTTGTTCTTTTATTATATTCTTCACTTCTGTGGTGGCAAGAATACCATAATCGCACTTTCTATTCTAGTTTGACTTTTTATCCGTTTCTGTGCCACTCTACTATCAGAACAGCGACCAAGCGAACAGGAGGGCCCCATGCCACTTGCAATCGGACTTAATCAACATATCGAAACCTACGCCATGGAAATGGCAAGCATCATCGGGAGCGATCCTGAAATGCGACACGTTCCTAGCGCAATGATCGAACTTGTGTGTCGCAAGCTGGCATACGCAACGAGACCACAAGTCGAGGTACTCAAAGAATCAAAGTCATGCTTCGTCTTTAAAGTGGTCTCACCAGCACTTGCAAGCCTAGTCGGCGGGTGTCTCGGGAACGACACCAACAGCCATTTGCACGCCGGAGAATTTGCTGTAATGCAATCGAACGCGATTATCGGCATCTGCACTGACGCTGTTATGCGCTCACTGAAAGGTAGACTTATTAAAGTTGATCCGCTCAACTTTCGGGACGCCCTTCCAGTTGGTACTCCGATGCTTGTGACTATAGAAATTGACGAACGAGAGCACCGCCTAATGAAATTTGGTACCATCGAAGTTACACGCGAAGACGGTAAGACTAAAATCATGAAAAAGGCGCATCTGACAATGAGCCGTCAGTAGCTTCAACTAACACCCAGCAATTCATTTGACTTGCTGGGTGTTTTGTATTTAAACACTTGTTCTGTCTTGCAATACATTTGTCCCTCTGCTACATTGTTCGTACATGCGAACTTTGAAGAAACCTAAAGCTCGTATCTCCCCTGCGCGCGAAGACTACATCCGAGCTATCTATCTGCTCGAGGAAGCCGGCGCAACTCCAGGCATTATGGAGATTGCCAAACGGCTTGGTCTCAGCAAATCGACTGTTTCAGAACGAATCAAGAAACTCACACAGGATGGTCTCACTATTTCGAAACCTTACTCTTCTATTTCACTCACGACGCACGGGGCAGCTATCGGTCGGCAAATGACATACAAGCATCGTCTTATCGAAGTGTTTTTACACGAGACACTCAAACTCTCAACCGAACTCATTCACCCCGAAGCCGAACGACTTGAACACGCCTTTAGCGACGCCACTATCGAAAAATTGGCCGACTTCCTTAACCACCCAACTCACGACCCACACGGATCACTGATTAAAAAATAACCATTACATGAAACCATACTTATCACTAATACTTGTTGCCTTTATCCTTGTTACTCTGGGATACATAGGAGTACAAAACCGCCAACCTCAAGAAGCAGCGTTTATTAATGCCACTAACAATAAAATTGTTGCGCTTAGCACCTTCACTATCATCGCTGACATGGTCGGTGAAGTTGGTGGCGACAAAGTGGAATCAATTTCACTCACCAAACCCGGTGCGGAAATCCACGGATACCAGCCAACTCCCGACGACCTCGTGCAAGCCTCCAAAGCCGACATCATGTTTGAAAACGGAATGAACCTCGAAGTCTGGACCACCAAGCTCCGCGCCAGCATCCCTGATGTACCGGTCACAAAAGTGAGTGATGGTGTACAAGTGCAATACATCTCAGAAGACGCCTACGCTGGCAAGCCCAACCCACATGCCTGGATGTCACCGGAACAAGGACTAATCTATGTTGAAAATATTCGCAAGGGACTGACGGCAGAGGCGCCACAACACGCCGACTACTTCGCCGCCCGCGCCGAAGCGTACTCAAACGAAATCCGCGCTGTCGACAAGCAACTTGAAGAAGCGCTCAGCCAACTTCCTGAAAACAATCGCGTTCTTGTAACCTGCGAAGGAGCTTTCTCTTACCTCACTAATGACTACGGTCTGACTGAAGAATACCTCTGGGCTATCAACTCTGAATCACAAGGCTCACCACAACAAGTGGCGAAGATTATTGAAGTAGTAAAGGAAAAGCAGATTCCCGCGGTCTTCTGTGAAAGTACGGTTGAACCACGTATTCAACAAGAGGTAGTGTCCGCCACTGGTGCGCGACTTGGTGGCACACTTTTCGTGGACTCACTCTCAGACGAGAACGGACCAGCTTCTACCTACCTGAAACTACTCCAACACACCGCCGACACTATTATTACTGGACTCACCACACAATCATAAATATGAAAGACATCGCCATCTCACTAGAAGACGTGAACGTCCGCTATGGGAACAACCTGGCGCTCGAGAACGCGTCTATCCAAATCCCCTATCACTCTTTCACTGGTGTGATTGGTATGAATGGTGCTGGTAAGTCGACACTTTTCAAAGCCATCATGGGACTGGTGAAGCCACAGACGGGTATTATTACTATCTGTGGCGATGACCCATACACCGCCCAGAAGCACGGGCACGTCGCCTACGTACCGCAAAGCGAACTCGTCGACTGGGACTTTCCGGTTTCGGTCTATGAAGTAGTCATGATGGGTCGCATCGGCACCCAGAATATTTTCAAAATGGCGAGCGCTGTCGACCACGAAGCAGTCAAAACCGCACTAGAGCGCGTCAACATGACCAACTTCCAAGCCCGCCAAATCGGTGAACTTTCTGGTGGCCAAAAGAAGCGCGTTTTTGTCGCTCGAGCCTTAGCTCAGGGTGCGGAGATTCTACTCCTCGATGAGCCATTTGCGGGACTGGATGCCACTACTGAAAAATCCCTCATTGCACTTTTCATTGCGCTCAAAGAAAGTGGCAAGACCATCATCATCGCTACTCACGACCTTCTTTCATTACCCGACACCTGCGACCATGTCGCCTTGGTGAAATCAACCATCATTGCCTACGGACCAACTCAAGAGGTCTTTACTCGCGAACTAGTTGAAAAGACTTTTGACGGCACTCTTAACCACGTTAAATTCAACTAACGCTTATGGACATAATCTCTTTCTTCGTCGAACCACTACAATACGCCTTTATGTTTAAGGCGGTGTTGGTTTCGACCATCGTCGGTGTAGCCTGCGCTATTCTCTCGTGCTTTCTTGTTCTGAAGGGTTGGTCACTGCTTGGCGACGCGATATCGCACGCCGTATTACCGGGAGTAGTACTCGCTTATATGCTCGGGATTCCCTTTGGCCTCGGGGCATTTGTGTTTGCCATGCTGGCTGTGACCCTGATTGGTTATATTAAAACTAATACCAAAATTAAAGAGGATGCGGTCATGGGAATCGTCTTCACCACTCTCTTTGCGCTTGGTCTCATGCTCATTTCAAAAATCATCAGCTCAGTCGACCTCACTCACGTCCTCTTTGGTGAAGTGCTCGGCATCTCAGATGATTCAGCCTGGTACACCTTTAGTATCTTAGCGCTGGTCTCACTCGTCGTGCTCGCTTTTCAACGAATCTTCCTAGTCTTCTGTTTTGACCCGACTCACGCGCAATCACTCGGACTTCCCGTTCGCTTCATACATTACGCTTTCCTTTCACTCTTAGCTGTTACCATCACTGGCTCAATCCAAACCGTCGGTATCATCCTAGTGATTGCCATGCTCATCACTCCAGGCTCAACGGCATTTCTCTTAACTAAGAAGTTTTCTACTATGCTGCAAATCGCCGTGGCCATCAGTGTCGTCAGCTCACTCGTCGGAGCCTACTCCAGCTACTACTTCAATATCGCCACTGGAGGCACAATTGTTTTTGTTCAAGGATGTATTTTCCTCACCGTGTTTGTCTACCAAACAATAGAGACTGCACAAAATAATCGCCAACTCTCTCAGGCAACGAGCTAATAAAAAGCCGCCTCCTTCGGAGGCGGCTTTTTATTACTACCTGCGCTTCTTAATCGCGCTCGCAACGGTCTTTACGAGACCTGGTGTCATGACCGATGGGATGACATTGTCCGCAGTTGGTTTCTTAATTAGTCCGGCAATTTTCTTGGCCGCCTCAAGCTTCATATCGTCAGTAATTTCGTTCACACCGTTATCCAGAGCACCACGGAAGATACCTGGGAAAGCTAGTGAGTTATTGATTTGATTAGGAAAGTCAGACCGGCCAGTGGCAATAACCAATGCTCCCGCTCGCC
>JAYTZG010000018.1:0-11535 GCA_043742005.1 Minisyncoccota bacterium
ATTCCCGATGACGTCACCGAACACAGTCATCGTGTAAGTAGTGTCTTCACCGAGGTTTTCAACTAGCTGTGAACCGGATGTACCAAGTTCATCTCCTAGACCAGGAATAGTGACATAAGCGGCATCAACTGATGACCAAGTAATTGTCACATCGCGTCCACGTCGGATTGAATTTTCGCTAGCAGTGATTGAACAAGAGAGTTCATCGTCGTTATCGCCGCCACCATCTGGAGCACAGTCACCGGTTGTGTTAGTGATTGTAAGGTCGTAGAGGAGACCGGCCGGATTTCCAGTTTCGATGTTAAGTGAAGTAGCTCCGTTTGCCTTGTTGGTTACAGAGATTTCAAGTGTGTTTACTCCTTGAATAAGATCGTCGGTTAGGTTAATGATGGTGTCAGATGAAGAATAATTGAGTTCACCAGCATCGCTACCAACAACTGTTCCGTTCAACTCTACTGAATAGCCGTTGTCTGAAGCAATCTTAAGAATTGCTGTTGCAGGAGTACCTGACCAGACAAATGTTTTGGTGAAGGTTTGTGTTTCATCAACTGTTGGACTAATAGGTGTATCCACCGATGAACCCCAGATCCACTTCGCGAGTGAGTCAGTAATAGTAGGCAACCAATTTGGATGAGCTGCAACAAGTAGAGCTGCAGAGTCTCCTTTTAGGTTTGTTCTGTCACTTACTACTGTGAGTGAGCAAGCGTTTATTGGAGTGTAGCACTGGCCATTAATATCCTTTTGATATGAATCTACGACTTGATTTCCAACGATGTTCGGGCAAAAATCAACGACTGGCACTCGGACGAGACAAAGCACAGCGTTATCAAGAAGAGTTCCGGTTCCACCACCGTCTTGTGGAGTACCTAAGTCTTCAAAAGAAACGACTGTCGAAGCATCAGCAGTAAACGTACCTCCGTAAGTTACCCAGTTAGTGTAGTCAGTACTTTCGTTGATCACTAGTCCGTCAGCAGCAGCTGAGATATGATTGTCAGCAGCATCAGCAGAACGCGCAGCAAAGTCGAAGCGAAGTTCGTACGTAGCTCCAGGGATGGTAGCTACTGTTTGAGTGATCTTGGTTGCGTCTTCACCATCAAGTTCCACATTTTGAATTCCGTTTGATGGAGTAATGAGGAGATTTTTCCAGACTTCAATACCACTTGAAAGAGTGTGGGTCCAACTTGGTACATTTGTAAAGATTCCCCAAGCATTGTTACCAAGGCCAACTGAGTCTTCAAAAGAAGCATTCAAGAGTAGGTTTGGAGTATCGCCAATACATTGTGACTCATAATCAAATATACAGGTTTGGTCGTTTGTATTGGCTTGAGGGTTGTAGTTCACAGCCTCATCGTCAGTACAACCAGGAATTGGGTCTGGGTTACCGCCACCATCTCCGTTAGGAGTTTGGTCACACACGTTACCAATGCCGTCATTGTCATTATCAGATTGATCAGTGTTTGGTGTGTTTACACAGTTATCTACACCGTCAAGAATAGTGTCATCATCAGCATCGTTATCCACTGGTGAGGTATCGCAAGCGTCACCAATATTATCGTTATCTTCGTCAGCTTGGTCTGTGTTGTCTACTAGTGGGCAGTTATCGATATCATCAATAACATCGTCACCATCAGTGTCTGGTTCACAAGCGTCACCTACGTCGTCATTGTCAGTGTCTGATTGGTCAGTGTTTGCATCAACTGGACAATTATCTGAAGCGTCTGGAATAGTGTCGTTATCTGTATCTACAGGTTCTTCACAAGCATCTCCGATTCCGTCGTTGTCTGTGTCAGCTTGATCTGAGTTTGGAGTAGCTGGACAATTATCATCACCATCATCCACTCCATCATCATCAGCATCATTATCAACTGGGGTATCACAAGCATCTCCGATGTCATCGTTGTCTTCGTCAGCTTGGTTAGCGTTTGCATCAACTGGACAATTGTCGATATCATCAATTACAGTGTCGCCGTCAGTGTCTGGTTCACAAGCGTTACCGGTACCATCATTATCACTGTCGGTTTGTGTAGGATTTGGGGTATTTACACAGTTATCTGTAGCGTCAGGGATCGTATCATTATCAGCATCAGGAGCTGCTTCACATGCGTCTCCGATTCCGTCATTGTCAGTATCAGTTTGAGCTAGGTTTACTACAGAATCACAGTTATCGATATCATCGATAACTGTGTCGCCATCAGTATCAACTTCACAAGCGTTGCCGATACCATCATTATCCGTGTCCGTTTGGGTAGGATTTGGGGTTGTGTCACAATTATCTGTTGTATCTGGAACACCATCTGCATCAGTATCTTCGGGGGAAGGAAGGATCACATTACCACCAATATTTACGTCATCAATCCAAACCTTATCATTTCCGCTATTTAGGGTACCATCAAACTTTAAACCAAAATTGGGATTATTTACACCTGATGCGGGCACATTCAATGTGACCTTATGCCACACTCCATCATCATCTACGTTATCAAAGAAATTATTACCGTCAATTTGATCGAATTCAATCCAAGTAGTCCCATTTACTGTATAGAATGCTTCTACCTTATCGAATCCACCAATAATGTCCCATTCGAGACTATCTGCCTTATACCAAAAAGTAACAACGACTGTGTTGTACCCAGTAGTAGAAAAGGTCTTTGACATTATTTGCGTATTGCTTGCACCAACAACCTTTGCGCTTCGACTACCAGTATGGTCTGAGTCATTTGCAGAACTCCAACCATCCTCAATCCAAGTCATACCACCTGTACTTGATTCAAAACTGTCTGTATATAGTGTGGCAGCAAAAGCTTGCATCGGGACGAGGCTCGCTACGAGCGAGAACAACGCTACGACCGCTAGGATGCGGGCCGAAAGGCGTTGGTTGAAATAAAAGGTGTTCATAAAAGTAATATTAATTAATTGTCTTTCTAAGTATTCGTATAACCCCTAACACGTACCCGAAACCCCAATAGGTACAGGTCCCACGTATTAATATCTGTAATATATACCTATTACAAAAAATGGCAATACCCTGCCACATCCTAGGATACGTGTAAATAGCCGGACTTATACTGTAATTATTACATTGTAAAATTGTGTTTTTGTGTTCAGTTTGTAATGGCGAGCAGGCGCGCTTCGCCTGCTCGCCTCTCCGCGCTCCTTTTCTTTAGGATTATTTTTGAAAATATAATACTTTCCAAGTCTCCAAAATAGGAATATAGTACGAAGTAGTAGTTCTGGAGGCTTTAAAAGGTAATAAATTATTGATATGAAAGTACACGCATCATGGCAGAAAAGCATTGCACTCGTCGCAGCTTTCTCGATGCTTTTGGTGATTACAGCCTTTATCTGGGCAAATGAAGCCAAGGCTGCGCCGCAATCACTTCAGCTCTGTGTAAAGAACTCTGGTGCAGCTTTCGTGATTGGCGAAGGTTTTAAGGCGAGTGATTGTAAAAAGAACGAGAAGCTACTCACAATCACTCTTCAAGGTGGTATCGCTGGGCCTGCCGGACCAGCAGGTCCTGCCGGACCAATCGGTGCTGCTGGTCCAACTGGGCCAGTTGGTGAGCAAGGGCCGGTCGGACCAACTGGTCCACAGGGTCCTGCTGGTGAACAAGGCGCCGATGGCGACGAAGGTCCTATGGGTGAACAAGGTCCACAAGGCGACGCTGGCCCAACCGGTCCGGCTGGTGCCAAGGGTGAACAAGGTGACCAAGGTCCACAAGGTATCCAAGGTGAACAGGGTGTCGCTGGTCCTTCAGGGGGTGACGGCACTGACGGCATTGTGGGTCCACAAGGTATTCAAGGTGAGGCTGGGCCGCAAGGTCCTGCCGGAGCTACTGGTGCTCAGGGTCCTCAAGGAGAAGTTGGCCCACAGGGTGACGCTGGTCCACAAGGACTTCCTGGTGCTACTGGTGCAGCTGGTGCTCCAGGAGCTCAAGGCGCCGTTGGTCCGCAAGGTCCACAGGGCGAAATGGGACCACAAGGTGTACCGGGCGAAACTGGTGCTACTGGTCCACAAGGTCCAAAGGGTGATACCGGTCTCACTGGTGCTACCGGAGCAACTGGAGCCACAGGTGAAACTGGTGCCAAAGGTGATAAAGGAGACAAGGGTGACCAGGGTGATCAAGGATTGAAAGGTGACACTGGAGCAACTGGTGCTACCGGAGCAACAGGCGAAACTGGTGCCAAAGGAGACCAAGGTCTTCAGGGTATTCAGGGAGAAACTGGTCTAACTGGTGCTACTGGAGACACTGGTGCTCAAGGCCTTAAAGGTGACAAGGGTGATACAGGTCTCACTGGTCCACAGGGAATCCAAGGTCTTCAAGGAGAAACTGGTGCTGTTGGTCCGCAAGGTCCAAAGGGTGATACAGGTCTCACTGGTCCACAGGGACTTAAGGGAGACACTGGTCTCACTGGAGCTCAAGGACCTACAGGCGCTACTGGTGCCAAGGGTGATAAGGGTGACACTGGTCTAACAGGTGCTGCCGGTGCTCAAGGTATCCCTGGAACCAACGGTACAAATGGAACAAACGGTACTAATGGTGTTAGTGGTTGGGAGAGAGTAGTTGGAACCGCTACACTTGACGACGAAATTATTCCTAAGACGGCAACAGCTACTTGCCCAGCCGGAAAGAAGATTATCGGCGGCGGCTATCTTACAATAGGTGTCAGCAGTCTTACTGATACTGTAATTACTTCAAGTTATCCTAGCAGTGATACTGTATGGACAGCTACAGGAAGCTTAGTTTCGACTGCAGGAGGTGACCAAAGCTACTCACTTCAAGCTTACGCACTCTGTGCAACTATGAACTAATGGATTTGTAGTGAAGTGAAGTATAAAAAGCGCCGGCACATATGTGCCGGCGCTTTTTGTACCTTAGTACTCTACTTCCCTTTCACCTTTGGCTTGATTACGAAAAATGAAATGATAAAGAGTAGAGCGACTACAATGTCGACAATCTGCCAGACATCAGCTCGCAAGTGAAGCGGTGCAACAGGGTTGAACACTACCGCCACTAGAATAAATAGCCACATTAGAGACTCACTCTTTAGCGCTCGTGCTTGGAGTGCAGTCACAATCGCTGCACCAACTACTACCCAGTTCATCAATTGATAATAAACAAAATATTGAATTGGCAAGATAGCTGCGAGTACCATAACAATCGCCACTACCTTGAGCCAGTTAAACTTAATCCATGTCATATCGTACTACCATAGACCGTTTTGGGCGCATGTCAATGACTGCCAGTGCCTATTTGAAATGATTCTAGCGTCCGCCCATCCGCTTTACTGGCTCGATTTCTCCACACGGGGTCTCTGCCTCGTCTTTTTCGCTGTCTTCATTTTCACCACTACCATCGATTTTATACATCATATGCTCAGAACGTTCTTTATATCCCTCAATCTTCATTTCAAAAGCCTCTTTAGCAGCCCGTAAATCCTCACGTGCCATCGGTTTATCAAGCATCCATGGAAAAGCTCCACAACTGTAGAAGACCCCCATCTCACCGTCAGTAATCTGACCTATCAAACGTACTATTTCATCGTGTTCCAAAAGTTCCCTTTCTTTCAAAGATAATTCATCGACATTAACTCCCCACTCATTGCCGGAGACGTCAGTAAAGCGCACGAGGGTTGATGGTGCTGGAAGTGGTTTGCCAAAACGTCCAAGTAGTCGGCCTTCATCGGGTGCTTGCCACATTTTCTGTTCAATCTTCTCTTGCGAGTTATACATTGGCATATGTTGACCAAGCATGTGGTCAGTAGAGTAACCAAAACCAAAGAGTTGCAGGGCGGCACCACCAGCTAGGCTGAGTACCATGCTACTGCCAAAAATCTGCCACAACGGGTAGCGATAGCCGCGTTTGGTGTGACGAAGTTCGTAAACACCCACAAAAACCATCAACCCGAAGACTATAATCCAAAGAAACGGCAGTGCCTCCACCATGAAAGTAAAAAAGTTTTCATGCGTGGCTTCGTATAGCGCATACTGACGATGATTCAGCACAAAAAACGTTACCGCTACTGCCAAAGCCCCGACCACTACCGAGATAAGCCACAGAACCCACACCGCACACTCACGCGTCTGGAAAAACCGCCTAGAGCGCGGGCTGACTTCCCCACAGCCAATCCGACTCATGACTGAGCCTTTGCAGGAGGTCGTTTCTGGTGATTTTAGGTCTTCCATATGCTTTATATACGCAGCGCGTCTTTATTTAATACAGTGGCTAATTGCTTCTTTCCGCGGTGGATGAGGGTCCCAACCGAACCAATCGGTATCTGCAGAATGTCGGAAATCTCATCGTACTCCTTGTGTTCAAAGAAACGGAGAACTAGCGGCTCACGGTACTTCTCATCTATTATACCTAGCGCCTTGTTTACTTCCTCTGCATTGATACCCTGGTCAAACTTAACATCAGCCGTATCAAGCGAAGAACTAATAAATGATAGTACTTCATCTCCATCACCGACCAGGTGTCCTTCCGGCCGCACGTTTTTCTTGCGGTAGAAGCTGATAGCTTCGTTATGTGCAATGCGGTAAATCCAAGAAGAAAACGAGAGTGAGGTATCAAAGGAGTTGAGGTTACGGTAGGCTTTGATGAAGATCTCCTGAAGAACATCCAGCTGGTCGTCCAAAATTCTCACTCCGAGTCGCAAAATGTACCGCTGTAGCTTAGCTTCGTAGCGCTCCACCAAAAGCCCGTATTGATTCGGGTCTTTTAAAGTCATTTTCACAACTTCAGCGTCACTAGGCGGTAACATGGGAGTAGTTTCCATAGAACTTTGCCTATGGTCTCATAAAACAATCAAATAAACAAAAGCCCACCGAAACGTTAATTTCGGTGGGCTACTCTTTTGCGTTTTGTTTAGGACACTTTCGACCCTAACTCACCTCTCCACTCATGAGCAAAATCAGGGTTAGGATCAAGTACAGGCTTACCATGAACGTTGTTGTGGCGCAAAGTCCTTTGGACCACATTCCAAACAAATTCTTCGCCGCCAGCGTCGTTGAGATAGACGTAGATGTAAAAACCATCTTCCCCAGAGACTTTGCCTATTTTTCTGACTGTCAGTCCTCCAAAGGAGGTATTGATGGCAATGAGTTTGCTAATTGGCCTTTTCGACATGCGAAAGAGCTTTAAGGTGTTATGTAACTGCATAGAACCTCCTGTGAATTTCTTATCGTAAGATACAACTTATTTTACCTTTTGTCAATGACTAGAATGCTTATTTAAAATGGTCATAATCAGCTCCATAAGTACAATCTACAAAAAGTCTCACAAAACAAGGAAAACCGGAAACGACTTAGATTTATTGACATATTCATTTCTAGTGTTACTCTGTCGGTGCAACCTAACAAGAGGAGAAGTTGCATGTTTTTTGATATCGGCCGCTCGGCCAGCATCCGCAAAAAAATCGAAGCAATCGATCTCGTTCCCTTCGTCGCAAAAGCGAAGGAGCTCTTCGGTCTCGACGAAGACGATACGGCAGCAGCAATGCGCGAATACCGCCACTTCTTGTATCTTGTGTATTGGAACAAGCGACTGGCTGGCGACACCATGGTGGTGCCGACCAAGCGGGCCGACATGCTCTGGCATGCACACATCCTGTACACACGGTACTACGAAGCAGCGTGTCAGGATATCTTCGGAACATTCCTGCATCACAATCCAGGACTCGAAGAAGGCACCCCTCCTTTCGAACACGCGATGAAGCACACCAAGCGTCTACATAATCACGTGTATCGCGACCGCGGTAAGCCAGGCTTCGACGAGGACTACTTCTCGTTCGTGGACGTCAGTGAACCGCCGAGGCGACGCTCTTCAAGCAATGACTCTGGCGGCGGCGATAGCCCCATCAGCTTTGACGGAGGCCCCGTTGTCTCCATTCCATCTCACGAACATGGCAGCAACTTTGGTGGCGGCAGCTCCGGTGGTGGTGGTGCCAGCGGTACCTGGTCTTCTGACTCACCGTCTTCTTCCGACAGTGGTGGAAGCGACGGTGGTGGCGGAGGTGGTGGCTGCGGGGGTGGCGGATGTGGTGGATAGCCACTATTGAAATACGGCCGCTCGATATTTATCGAGCGGCCTTTTCTATGTTGAAAAATAAAAGAAAGTGTGTCATAATCAGCGACTTATGGAATATCCTATGCGAATCAATAAATACCTGGCGCACCAAGGTATTGCGTCCCGCCGTGAGGCAGACGTGCTCGTAGCAGCTGGCAAAGTGCTTATTAATGGCGTAAAGGCTAGAAATGGCGACCAAGTGACCGGGACTGACAAGGTCGAGCTACTTGGTGCTACCAAAACCAAGTCCTACCTCGCCTATTACAAAGGCCGCGGCATTATTACCCACTCGCCTAGTGAAAAAGAAGTCGATATCGCTCAGCGCTTACTAAAAGACTACGGCGTCGACAACGTTGCGCCGATTGGTCGACTGGATAAGGACTCTGAGGGTCTGATGATTCTCTCCAACGACGGTCGCATTACTGGACCACTGCTTGACCCAGAATCAGATCATGAAAAGGAATACGAAGTGATGGTCGACAAAGCGATTGGCGGCATGTTTATTAAAGCAATGACCGCTGGAGTAGATATCGAAGGTTACCGTACCAAGCCGGCCAAAGTGACGGCCCACAAAACCAACGATAAGAAGTTCACGATTATTTTGACCGAAGGTAAGAAACATCAAATCCGCCGCATGTGCGCCGCTCTCGGCTACCAGATTCAATCCCTCAAGCGTGTCCGGATCATGAGTATCAAGCTCGACAAACTAAAGCCCAACCAATACCGCAAGATTGCTGGACCAGAACTCAAAGACTTTCTTAAAGAACTTGGATTATAAAAAAAGCCGCTCACTAGAGCGGCTTTTTTAATCATCATCACCGTCGTCGTCTTCGTCTTTGATTTCTTGCTGGATGATTTCTTCGATGATGTCTTCCATTGAGATGATGCCGACAAACTGTTTGTTCTTGGTTTTTACAATCGCCAGGTGTTGCCGCTGCTTCAGCATGCTCGCTAATACTTTATCAAGTAAGTCATCTGGCCGTACTGTAATGAACTGTTTATTGAATGCGTCTTCGGTATGCTTGATGGAGATGTCTTCATCTTCAGTCAGCAGGTCCTTGGCGTAAAGTATGCCTACAATATTACTCCTGTCTCCACTGTAGATAGGGAGACGAGAAAAGCCCTGTTCGCTAATCCTCTCAAAAAATTCGTCAGTGAGCTTTTCGTTTTCATCAAAAGAAACCACTAGTTCACTTGGAGTCATTACTTCCCTCACTCGTAAGTGTGAGAACTGTAAAGCTCCGTGCACGATTCGCTCTTCGTCGGCGTCGATTTGGCTGTGTTCGGAGTCTTCATGTTCAGAAATAATGTCCATTAACTCTTTCTTGGAATAGATAGTGGGAAGCGCGGAACCAAGAGACCAGTCAAGCAGCTTCGCCGCCGGCATAGCAATGGGATAGAAAAGAAATAAAACTGTCTTGGTAAACCAGGCCGTGCGCGCACTGCACCATAGGGCGTGGCGAGTGATAGCAGCTTGGGGAATTATTTCACCAAACACCACAATGAGAGCCGTAGCCATTATTCCAGCCACCAAACCAGAAGCGAGTGTGCCGAGGTAAAGGGAGAGTGTGGTGTTGACCAATACATTGCCTAGGATAAGGGTAATCAGAAGTTGGTTGCTACGTTCGCGGATGGGATAGACTTTGGCCGCGTCGGCGTCGCCGTGCTTGGCCCGGCGACGCAAGGAATTGGTATCAAGTGAAAAGAGTCCCAACGTAAGACCAGAAAACAACGCCGATAAGGTGACAAGAATGATTGCTATTATGTATTCCATTTTGTATTAGTGGGCGACCATAGGGCCAGCGGCACGTTATAGCTATAGTAGCATTTCTGGGGTAAATTTCATCAAAAAAGCCGGCTCTTAGGAGCCGGCTTTCCCCTTTCTATTTAGTGCTTTTCCAGAAATTCCACTCAGAGAGCTTTACTTTGATTAGAAAAGCCATGTCTTTGAGTTCATCATGGAGCTGTGTGAGCCAGTAAGTCTTGTCGGTTTCATAAACCATTGGCTCGGCTTCAATATTTGCTTCGTCGATTGCCTTAAGTAGGTCTTTTCCAATTTTTGAATCAATTGGATACACGGCTGTTACTGTCTGTAGTTCAAACACACTGTTTGGCATTTGAAGCACATAAATGTTTTCGCTGTTTAATTTTGGTGGTTCGCCAGCACAGAGATAATTCCAGGTGCCGTCCCGGAGGAAATATACCCATTGTCGGTCTGGCACGGTTCCCATGTGCGCCTTGCTAATCTCTAGAAATTGACCGGTGTAGCCACTGTCGTACATCTGGTTCGGGTCGTCTTTGGTAGCTTTTTCCTTTACTCTTTCGGCTTGCTCAGTAGGCGTCGCCGTGACTACAATGGAATTGGGGTCGGAAACAATATACTTAACCATTCCTTCTGGATCGACACACGACAAAGCGTATGATTGACTAGGAGCAGCTAGTAATAGCGCGAGTGCGAACACTGGCAAAATAAATAATTTTTTCATATGCCTATTATAACGCCTGACATGCCTAATCCTTACAAAGCAAATTTGTGTTTACTTGCAACAAAAACGGGGAGGCTTCTTACGAAGCCTCCCCGTGTTTTTTCTGCTGAACTGTTGTGGTCCGTTCAACTCTACAAAAAAATCGCAAACTGCCAGCCGACGCCATAACCGTCCTGATGCCAAATGGCATTTGCAGCCGCTCCATAACGTCATTTAAGAACACGTATAACTGACCTGATATTGTGTCAATTCCTTTGTCGTATGTTCCTAAGACATAACTATCCATCGGAGAAATATCAAATTGAAGAAGTTTTCCTTCGGCCGCAATACTGAGCTGCTCGTCACAGCGTCGGAACAAGTCACAGGCAATTAGCAACGAACTCTCTTTATCAAGTAGTAGTGGGAATGTCCGACCGTTTGGTGCGCGCATAGACGCCTCCTTTTCACTTCTAGTAGTGAGTCTGCGGATTTCTAACTATATTGTCAACTAGTCAACGAGAATTTGTGTCGTGTTTGGTAGTCCTTTTTTTATAACTTCAAGGTCGGCTTTGGCGTACTGAGTACCACGTAAGTCTAGAGTCTTTAGGTTTTTGAGGTTAGCTAGTTCGTACGGTAAACCGGTAAGAGGATTATTGGAAAGATTAAGTACTTCCAGTTTTGAAAGCTGTCCAACTTCAGAAGGAAGCCCGGTAAATTTATTACCGCTTAAGTTTAGTTCTCTGAGTTCAGTCAAGAGCCGTATTTCACCTTTTAGTGATCCGGTTAGTCCCTTTCCTGCTAAGGTAAGTGTTTGTGACGATACGGAGACACTGACACCGTCATAAACTGTCACCATCGCGCCTCCTGGAGTCACGGTGTTTTCCACTTTGATATTCACATCAGTTGTTTCAGCTTTAGGAGTGTCGATTACTATTGGTTCGGTTTCTTCGGCCGGCATCAGATAACCTCTATCTCCTACGAACCACGCTCCAAGCCCCACTATGATG
>JAYTZG010000019.1:0-11446 GCA_043742005.1 Minisyncoccota bacterium
TACACGCAAGAGTGTAGGTTACGGAGGCGGCTGGAGTCATCGACTCGGTACCATTGATTGTCTTTGTTCCCGTCCAGCCACCACTTGCGGTACAGCTTGAAGCGTTAGTAGTGGTCCAGGTGAGTGAGGTAGGTGAACCCGCAACAACTGAGGTGTAGTTCGCCGTAAGGATAAGAGTTGGGGCTGTTGGAGTTGGAGTTGGAGTTGGGGCGACATATGCCTTTAAGTAATTCTCAACCACCCAGCCATCAGCACCTGAGGCGAAGTCTACCGGGACCCAGATGTAGCCGTCGACTGAGACTGGTGATTGTGTCAGGACAGTCCCAGTGGAACCAATAGCTTGCTGACCTTTAAGGGTACTGTTCAGGCCAGCTGGTTCACGAACATTGAGTGTATCGGTTGTCTGAATAACTGTATTAGCAGCAAATTTTGAAGTCACGGGAGTTGGTGTAGGAGTTGGAGTCGGAGCTGCCGTTACTGTTCCTCCGGTGGCATCTATAATGACCTCTCCGAGATTAATACCCGTACTATTTAGACATGACACTGCGTAACGTGTCATAAGTGAAGTTGGGGTCACCGTGCGTGAGCCAGTGAGAGGAAATGAGCCAGTGAATGCCCCGTATCCATTACATGAAGTGGCGCCACTTGAAACCCATGAAATAGTCGTCGATTGACCGAGGGTAATTTTTTTAGAACTCGCGGCGACACTGACTGTTGGTGCTAAAGTTCCAGTGTATGCCTTACGAAGACCAAGCGGACGAGTATACGAAGTACTTCCACCAGGTCCTGTACAGGTGAGGGTAAATGATTTTGCAGCCGTAGGGTAGAGTGTTTCGTTTCCAAACAGTGGCTTGGTTCCACTCCAATCACCAGAAGCGGTACAAGCAGTTGCGTGCGCTACCGCCCAGGAGAGAACTACCTTCTCCCCAGGATTTGCGTTTGATAAGCTCACTCCAAGATCGATTGTTGGTTTTGGATTTGAAGGTGTGGTTATTGTAAAGCCACAATCCGCTGCTGGAACCACTCCTGTACCAGTACCAATTTTTGAAACATTATCTCCGGCAAGTTCGTTGAGGTATTCTTCCAGGTTTGTGTATCCATCTCCGTCCTTATCAAGCGGTCCGTCAAGATTTGATTTTGCATTTAGACCATTAGCAGTTTCCCAGCTGTCAGGCATACCATCTTTGTCAGAATCTGTTGGTGCCGTACCAGCTGCTAGCGTAGGCCAGCCACCAACCTCAGATGGACTATCAATGATTTTTCCCTTACAAGTTCTTACTTCATTAATGATACGGGTATCAACAGCATCTCGCATTGGTAAGTTTGCTCCGGCAAAGGCGAGGGTATCTTTCGCTGCTTGGGTAGGGGCTGTAACAACCACAGACAATGGTTGAACCGGTGCTGATCTTGCCAGTGACCAGTCTTCTGGTGCAAGGGCTAGCCGATCATCACCGGTATTGTTTGGACGTAAAACTGAAATGTTGTCTTTAAAATAGAAGCGGGTATCACGAGTACCTGGATTTGTTACGGTGCCGGCATCCATTTGGTATAGGTTGGTTATCTTTGGAGTTGATGGACCAACGATCGCTGAATTACCTACGTAGTTAAGTGAGGGTGCACCAGAGTGGTCATATGATTCTCCGTATTTATCACTCGCATCGTAGATAATATTATTTACAAAATCTACCGGCCCAACGATATCAATGTTAGGGTTGCGGTCAACAAAGTGAGCCAGAAGATTGTGGTGTACAGAAAGTGAGCCGTCTTTATTATTTGAAGCAAAGAGAGCTTTGCTATGAGGTCTAAAGTGCGTTGAATGGTAAAGTCCCTCAGACAAAATACTCCACTGCAGTGTCATGTTATTGGCACTTGGGTTAATACCCTCATCAGTTGCCCATGAAAGTGACATGTGGTCCAGAATGATGTTGTTGGTATCAGCGCCTGCGACAGTGATAGTGTCGTTTAGATCAGACGGAGAAATCGTAGGACCTGAACGAATGCGGAAGTACCGCATGATTACTTCACTGGCATAAAGGTAAATCGGAGAACGAAGAGAGTTGCGATTTTTTAGTGTGATACCGCCGCCTGGAGCTGTTTGTCCAGCTATTGTCAGATATGGGTTTCTTATTTCAATTGCGTCATCAAGCTCAATGGTACCGCCAATGCGAAATATACAGATGCGGGGACCTTTTGACACCTGGGCACACTCGCGAAGTGAGCCAGCGCCAGAATCGTTGAGATTTGTCACCTCAATTACCACTCCCCCTCGCCCGCCGACGGTATTCTGTCCATAGCCTTCTGCGGTTGGGAACGCTTTTACTGCGGCAGATGCGAAATTGGGTACAAAGGTGTAACTTGCGGCACACATTAGAGCGATGATAATAAGGAGCCGGAAATCTATTGCTTGAAGTCTTGTTTTGTTAATTAAATTTGACATATAAATTTTACGATACACTAAAAAAGGTTCCTGCTTGCGCAGAAACCCCCATTTACTTTAATTTTATGTCTGTTTAGCGTAAATAGACACTTAAGGCTGTGGATAACACAAAAGGGCACTCTGTGCCCTTTTGTGTTTATCTCTCTTAAAAACTAATCGTCTTCGTATTCCTTCACGCCTCTCGCCTTCTTGATTTCGGTTGAAACCTGCGGTGGGACTACGGCGTAGTGGTCGAATTCCATGGTCATCGATGCGCGGCCTTGGGTCATAGAACGTAGTGAGTTGGTGTACCCGAAGAGTTCTGAAAGCGGGACTTTACCACGAATGATAGTTTTGCCGCCCTGTTCTTCAGTACCATCTACTTGTCCACGCTTACTTGATAGGTTACCGTTGATGTCTCCCATGTATTGTTCTGGGGTACGGATTTCTACCTTCATGATTGGTTCCAAGATAACCGCGTTCGCCTTTCGGGCCGCTTCCTTGAAGGCATTGATACCAGCTAGACGGAAGGCGATTTCTGAGGAGTCCACGTCGTGGAATGATCCGTCGTAGAGTTCGACTGACACATCTTCCATTTTGTAGCCCGCCACAAATCCTCGCCCCATCGCTTCCTTACAACCCTTCATAACCGCTGGAATGAATTCCCCAGGAATCGCACCTCCCTTAATACTGTTCACGAATTCAAAGTGGTCTTCACGAGTGACGTTCTTTGGAAGAGACTTCCCTTCTTCTAGCTCAAGCGCCTCCAGTGGCTTGATGCGAATCTTCACGTGACCGTACTGACCACGACCACCAGATTGCTTTACGTACTTGTACTCTGCTTCGGCTGCTCGTTCAATAGTTTCGCGGTAGGCCACTTGTGGTTGCCCAATGTTAGCTTCCACACCGAACTCACGCTTCATACGGTCGACGATGATGTCGAGGTGAAGCTCACCCATACCGGCAATGATGGTTTCCATGGTTTCGTCGTCAGTTGATACTTTGAAAGTTGGGTCTTCGTCTGACAGACGCTTAAGGGCCACACCCATTTTTTCTTGGTCGTTCTTAGTCTTTGGTTCTACGCGCACGGCTACCACTGGTTCTGGGAAGGTGATGGTTTCAAGAAGAATTGGAGCATTTTCAGCACAGATCGTGTGTGAAGTCTTTACTTCCTTGATACCTACCGCTGCTGCGATTTCGCCGGCAAATACTTCGTCGATTTCCGTTCGCTTGTCCGCCATCAGTCGTACGATACGACCGATACGTTCCTTGTTTCCGGTTGAAGAGTTAAGGATGTATGAACCAGCCTTGACTGAACCAGAATACACGCGGAAGAAAGCCAGCTGTCCAACGAACTTGTCGTCTTGAAGCTTGAACACGAGAGCTGAGAATGGGTCAGTGTCAGAAGCGTTTCGGAACACTTCTGCTTCGGTATCTGGATGAGTACCGTGGGTAGGAGGCAGGTCGACTGGTGATGGGAGGTAATCTACCACCGCGTCGAGTACGAGTTGGACACCGATATTGCGAAGCGCCGTACCAGTCATGATTGGGAATAGTTCGTTTAGGAGAACCGCTTTTCGAAGGGTCTTCTTCAGATCTTCGATATTTGGTTCCTCGCCCGCCAGGAAAGCTTCCATCAGGACGTCATCGTGTTCTACTACACGTTCGACTAATACGGCACGCCACTCCTTAGCAGACTCGAGCAAGTCAGCTGGGATTTCCTCTTCAGTCACTTCCATTCCCATTTCGCCACCGAAACGATAGGCCTTCATTTGAACGAGGTCGATAACACCCTTCATCGTGTCTTCAGCGCCGATGGGGATTTGGATACGCACAGCCTTCTTTGAAAGACGTTCCTCAATCGACTTGATTGAAGCATCGTAGTCAGCGCCGAGTTTGTCCATCTTATTAATGAAACAAATACGTGGCACGCCAGCTTCGTCAGCGTAACCCCAGTTAGTCTCAGTTTGTGGTTCTACGCCAGCAGCGCCGTCAAATACCACTACCGCACCGTCAAGCACACGCATTGAACGCTTTACTTCGGCCGTAAAGTCGATGTGTCCGGGAGTATCGATGATATTGAAGTTATACATCAAACTCTTTTCTTTGCGGTCCTTCTCTAGAGTCTTTGACCAGTTACAAGAAATGGCCGCTGCTGTAATGGTGATACCACGTTCTCGCTCTTGTTCCATCCAGTCAGTAACCGTTGCACCGTCGTGCACCTCACCGATTTTGTGACTCATACCTGTGTAGAAAAGTACGCGCTCTGAAGTTGTTGTTTTACCGGCATCAACGTGCGCTACGATACCGAAGTTTCGCATGCGGTCGATTGGAAATTCTCGTGCCATAAATAATAAAGTTACTTATATATGTGTGTTTATAAATTACCTCCCTAGAGCGCTTTCACACGTTCGCAATAGAAAAACAGCCCAAGGGCTAATCGGCGATACTATACTGTATATACACAAAATCGGCAATATTGCCTCTGTCCAAAATCCTTATATGGGAGTATAAAGTAAATAGTTAAAGGAGGCAGCTATGATCAAAGCTTTGTTCAAAGTGCTGCTAGTATTCCTTGCAGTTCTTTTCATTTATTCCCCAGCGTTCGCAAATTCAGTGCCGACGGTTATGCCGACGCCAGCTGAGACTGTGTCGATTCCTATCATTCAACCTTTACCGGTTAATGACAAGACCCCGGCGCTTTGGCTTATGGGGCGCGTCAGTCTGGTTGGCGGCGAAGTTTCAAGCTCGGAGCAACAACTTGGTTACGCGCTTGAACTTCAACTGCCATTGATAACGACAGACGCCGACTACCAGGCGCGGATAAGTAGCGGTTATTTCATCCGTCTCGAAAGTCCTTTCATGGAGGTTCATGCCAGACGACCGTATGCCCTTCCGTCGACAGTAGTCTTTGTGGCCGAGCTGGCGAGGGAATACTACAACGCAGGGTGTGGGCTACTCGTGGTTAAGGACGCGCTGCGCCTCACGAGCGAGCGGCCGAGTAACGGTTCGCTTTATTCCGTTCATCCGGCTGGTATGGCGGTCGATATCCGCACTAAGTACATCCCAACCGAATGCGCAGATTGGCTGCGCACTTACATCAACCAAAAAGAAGCTGAGGGGAAAGTGGACGGTACCCAAGAGTGGAAACCAGAGCATCTTCACGTGGTGGTGCCCCTGCAACCTCGTGGACCGTCCTTACAATCCCAAACTACCATCGCCTCGGCCGGAGCACCCTAGCTCCGGCCGATTTTTATCACCACCCCAACTTCTTCATCGCTTCAAAGACTCGTTTGAAACCGGCGATGTTGGCGCCTTTTACATAATCAACACCTTTTTCGGTTTGGCCGTTTTCTACACACAAGGCGTGGATATTATTCATGATATTCCGAAGCTCTTCGTCGACACGCTCTGCCGTCCAAGCGTAGTGTGCGGCGTGCTGTGCCATTTCAAGACCTGAGACTGAAACTCCTCCGGCGTTTGACGCCTTACCCGGCGCGTATAGGACTCCAGCTTCACGCAAAACACGCGCGGCTTTTTCGGTCAGTGGCATGTTGGCTCCTTCGACGACAAGTTTCGTGTGCTTTACAATCGCTTTGACGTCTTCTTCATCCATTTCGTTTTGAGTGGCGCACGGGAAGCAGGTGTCGGCCACAACGGTTTGCCACGGCTTCCCTGTTTTATATTCAGCACCGACGATAATTACTTCACTTAAACTATCGCCGGCTTTTTTTACTTTCATTATCTCTGTAATGTCTGGGGCCGTGAGACCATCACTCTTATATATGTATCCGTTGCGGTCAGACAAGGTGAGTACTTTTACTCCAATTTCTACCAACTTGCGTGCTGTATATTCAGCGACGTTACCAGAACCAGATACCAAGGAGGTCATACCAGCAAGAGTAAGTCCGTGATGTTTCGCCATCGCTTCTGCAAAATACACAACGCCGTGTCCCGTTGCCTCAGTACGGCCAAGCGATCCGCCAAAGAGGGGGTCCTTACCCGTGAGCGCTCCTTCGTTGCCATTAGTAATCTGCTTGTACATACCGTACATGTAGCCAATCTCCCGACCACTCACTCCAATGTCTCCCGCCGGTACATCTCTCTCAATACCAATGTGCCGATGAAGCTCCAACATAAACGCTCTGCAGAACGAACGTATCTCATTATCACTCCTGCCTTTCGGATTAAAATCACTGCCGCCCTTGCCGCCACCCAGGCGCAGGCCGGTGAGAGCGTTCTTAAAGATTTGTTCAAAGCCAAGAAACTTCAACACGTCTTCGTTTACTGATGAATCAAAACGTAGCCCGCCTTTGTATGGACCAAGTGCTGAGTTGTACTGCACGCGGTACCCAGTATTACTTTGTATCACTCCAGTATCGTCTATCCAGTCGACTCGAAAGGAAATAATTCGCTCGGGCGAAAGCATACGTTCTACTAGACGGTAATCTGATTCGTTGGCGCTTATAGATTTTAGGTAACTGTCGATGCTACTTAGTAATTCTTCAGCGGCCTGCAAGAACGTAGTTTGGTGTGGGTGCTTGTTCCGTAGAATCTCTAGCAGTGTGTTGGTATCCATATCTATATTGTACGCCCTTTTGCTCGTCTCTCTAAATAATCGCTATTTCAAACGCCACTGGCTCACCGGCTTCGATGTCTTCGGCTTTTCTGACTTTGGCTTTGAGTGGGAGGAGATAAGTACCGGCACGTTTGTCGGGAAATATGGATGTCTTCCAGGTGGTCTGGCCGATAGTGACTTCAACTGGCAGTGAGCCGAAGCCACGGGCATTCTTTCCGTATATTTCTTTAATTTCTTGCCCGACTTTTTTGGTTAATGCCACAAAATGCCAATTGGCAAAATCTCCTGGGTAAATCCACACTTTCTCGGTCATTTTGTAGGTGGCTTGCTTCACTCTTATATTGTCTACATTTAAACCTCTTTAGTCAAAAATACAGTTCTCCCTTGGTATACTTATATATATGTTCAATCTACCTGCTGCTCAGCTACTGATGGCCAGTATCATTGCTGGGATTCTTGGAGTCAGTGGATTTTTGATGACTCCACTGGTTTTTGAAAAAGACGTCTCGGTCAGAATCGAACCGGAGCAAGGAACAGTCATCGCCGGTGAAACGTTTACTATAAAAATAATCGTGGACTCCGGCACCCCAGTTAATGTGTACAAAGGTCTGCTTCAGTTTGATGACGAAAAACTTGAGGTGAAGTCAATTGACTACAACACTTCTATCGCCGACTTATGGGCTGAAGAACCTTGGTACAGCAATGGTGCTGGAACCATAAACTTTACCGGCGGCACCACCAGAACTGGCGGCTTCACGGGGACCGGTTCACTCGTCACTATTACATTTTCTACCAAGGCAGCTGGTGAAGCCGCAATACATATGGAGGAAATGCAGATTCTAGCTCACGACGGTCTTGGTACATCTGTTCCGGTCACAGTGCCGATAGATGCTATTTTTGCTATTTCACAGGAACAGCTGGATTCTGAAACGCGACTGGAGACAAGTATCCCTGGTCCAACCGTAACGGTCATACCCGCTCCGCCACAGACAGATCTAAACGACGACGGAAAACAAAGCATTGCGGATACCAGTATCTTTATGACAGACTTACTGAAACAAAATCTTCGCTCTGACTTCAATCAAGACGGTAGGGTCGATTTAAAGGATTTAAGTATATTGACGAAACCCTAAGGTGCACACTCGCCTTCAACATATGAGTCAACACTGTGTTCTGAACAAGCGAAACAGCTGTTAGAAAACGTCTTCTCGATTGGTTCACATGGCGTCGTAATACATTGGATTTGCACCGACGCACACACCGGTGCATAAATTTCGATACACGCATCAGCGCCTTTTTGATCAGGAGTACAGTTGATAGTCTTAGATTGTGTCGGAGTTTCGCCAGGACAAGCAGCGAATTCGCACACTGGACCAATGCGGCCGACGGCCGTCCCATCCGGACAAACTTTGGCATCAAGAGTGCAGATTGTTTGCTCGCCAGAAGTAGCTGTGTCGCTAGGATCAGGAGTAGTCTTTACTGGTTGCTTAGTCAGCTGGTCGACAACGTCAATAATATTCATTTCTCTTTGAAACCCTAAGCGGCGGTAAATGTTGTCTCGCAAGGTCCGCATGCCGGCATCAGAAATCACGTCAGCAGCACCGTCAACGACTTCAGTATTTGTGTAAACCAGCACACCCTCCTTGTACTCATAACGGCCAAGCGTAGTTTCTACACCATTGAAATCTTCCGAAATGATTGAAGGGAAAGCGCCCATCAAAGTAGCTGGTGTCGCCTCCTCAAGCGTACGGTGATGCTTTATATTAAGAAATAAAGCCAGTCCGTTTTTAAACTCCCGCACAGTTGGGTCATAAAAGGTCTCTTCGCTTACTCCTATCGAATCGGGCGGAGTAACGTCAATTTGTTTAGAGATAAGAACACCTAGGCCGACACCTAAAATGAGGGCAAGACACGCCAACATGAAACGCTGTGTTTGGAACATATATAAGTATGATGTAACGCAAATGAAAAAACCGCAAGCGGTAAAAAAGAAAAACCGCGAGCACCCCAGGAGTATTTCCATTTTTATAGTCGCCTAAAGGCTCCTTGAAAACTAGGGCACACCGCGGTTTATTTCTTCACCACTTTATCTTTCTTTGGTTTCTTCACTTCTTTCTTCATGTCTCTGCCCTTTGCCATATGTTTTTCTTATACTAATAATGACAAGTATACTGCTGCGCAAAGAAAAAGTGTACTTCTGTACACAGCCTAGTATCTGCTACAATTGATACACTTATGAAACAAGAGACTACCCCTATCACCGAAGTTGGTTATGACAAAGATGAAACGCAGCAACAGCGACTCATTACTGTTCTAAACGAATTAGAAGAAGAGGTTGAAAAACAAAACTCTTGGCAACATATCTTTGTACGAGGTGCCTTCTATGGCCTTGGTACCGTGATTGGCGCCACCGTGCTTCTGGCACTTCTCGGTAGTCTACTGGCGATGGCTGTTGATACCTTTGGTATTGGAGATATTCCAATACTTGGCGATCTCGTCCGAGATATTGTGACCAAAGAGATCCAGACCCAGTAACGTCAATAAATCGCCCGCATTCGCGGGCGATTTATTTATTCTTTTGTTTAGTTTCTTTGATCAGCACCTGCTTCTGTTCTCGCGACAGTTGCTTGATAGCATACTCGCGACTTAAGGCTGCAGAGCGGCTCTCGCACTCTTCGTTGTACACCAACTTCACCGGACGCCTAGAGCGAGTGTACTTCGCCCCCACCGACTTGGCTGTTGGTGAAGAACCTTCGTCATTATGCTCAGCAATTCTCTTTTTCACATCCGTGGCATACCCGGTATAAAGAGTTTTGTCAGCACAGCGAACGATGTAGACGAAATGGGACATATAGTAAGTATAGCTTAAAAAACAGCGACCACTTACATGGCCGCTGTTTTCATTTCTTGGTCGGTTTGAGTTTCATCAAATCAAGCGTCTGGTCAATATGAATTTTCTCTACAAAGTCTGGTACGTGGGAAACTAGGATCATCGCACCCTTGTAGTCATGGAGTGCTTGAGCGATTACTGGGATGTGGCGGAAATTAATGTGGTTGGTTGGTTCGTCGAGGATGAGAAGTCCTGGCTTTTCCATTGTGAGCTTGGCAAAAGCGACCAGACCTTTTTGACCTTCTGATAGATTCCCCACTTTCACCTTCATCACGTCGCCAAAGAGCAAGAACCCGGAAGCAATTGAACGCATCTTTTCTTCCAGTTTCTCTTGCATCGAGTCCATCAAGGTTTCAAACACTGACTTATCAAAATCAAGATTAGAAAAATCTTGCCGGTAGTAACCGATCTTCACTCCTGGAGCAATGTGTTCACCTTTGGCATGACCTCCAGCAAGACTCTCAAGCAAGGTTGTCTTGCCGATACCGTTTGGACCGACAATCTGCAGGTGCATGCCCCGCTTAAGGACTATTTCACATTCCACTTCCTTTGCTTCATGATTCTTAATCACCTTTAGCGAAGTAATTTTCACCACTTCAAGCGGTATGTCTTCATGCGGCTCAATCGTGAACGGACGAATGGCTTTGTCTTCCTTGCGCACATCAACCTTGTTGTCTTCATACTCTTCAATCTCTTCGCGCAGACGCTTGGCCACCAGACGCATCTTTCCTCCCTTGTCAGCAAAGTAGTTCACCTTGTCTTTGTTAGCTTGAATCTCTTTCGCCATCTGAGCATTTTGACGCTTCTCCTTTTCTACTTGGGCGGCGATGTCGCGGACTACGGCATGATAGTTACCGTTGTATTGTTCAACCTTACGCACCTGAGTGTTTAGATACAAGACACCTTGGGTAAAAGCATTAAGAAACTCGGCGTCGTGAGAAATCACCAGTACCGTCTTGCGGTACTCCCGCAGAAATTCAGTGAGGTGGTCGATACCAGCAGTATCGAGATTGTTAGTTGGCTCGTCGAGTAAGAGGACATCTGGTTCTTGGATAAGAGCAGAAGCCAAAAGTAGTCGCGCCTGCTGGCCACCGGAGAAACTGCCGATAATACGTTCCTTAAAAGAGTCCTTTTGTTTGTCGCTTGGAGTGAGATTCACCACTTCCAAAACATCATCAATTTTCGGATCGATGTTATAGACCTTTTCTGGAAAACATTGTTCAAAGAATTCTCGAACTGTGAGCTTGAGTTCTTCGCGTGGAATAATTTGGCGTGAAACTGCGATTGTTGTCTTCGGTTCGAGATTAATCATCCCCGCTTCTGGTTGAATCTGTCCGGAGATAAGCGCGAAGATAGTAGACTTGCCCGCACCGTTTTGCCCCATCAGGGTAAGTTTAGAACCGCGGCGCACCACAAAACTCGCATCCTTGAGAATGGGACGTGTAACGTTGTACTCATAAGTAACGTCTTTAAAGACAATGATTCCTTCAGCTCGTGACATAGGCATGTACCTTACACTATTTTGCCCAATAAGAAAACGAGCGACACCTGCGGTGTCGCT
>JAYTZG010000020.1:0-11208 GCA_043742005.1 Minisyncoccota bacterium
GCGTACAGCACTGATCCGTGGTTTAGCGGTGTCCCTCATTCGTGATGGCCAAATCAAGACTACTTTTGCCAAAGCAAAAGAACTACAACCCCGCATCGAGCGTCTCGTAACTCACGCTAAAGCAGATACTGTAGCAGCTCGTCGCCTCGTAGCTTCACGCCTCGGTGAACCACAAGACGTTACTATCAAAAAGCTTTTCACTGATATTGCTCCACGTTTCAAAGAACGAAATGGTGGCTACACTCGTATCGTAAAGCTTGGACACACTTCCCCTGGTCGAGAGGAAGCCATTATCTCATTCGTTGAATAAGACATTATTTATGGAAACAACAACTAAAATTCACACAATCGATGCTGCTGGAAAGCGTCTTGGAAAAGTAGCCACTGAAGCGGCCGCGGCTCTTCTTGGTAAGAGCAACCCACAGTACGCCCGCCACATCATGGAAGACGTGAAAGTCGAAATCACGAATGCGAGCAAGATGGACATCTCAGAAAAGAAAGGAACTGAAATCTACCAGTCTTTCTCTGGTTGGCCGGGTGGACGCAAGACTGAAACGCTAGACCACCTCGGGAAGCGTCTTGGTTATGCCGAAGTACTCAAGCGTTCAATCGCTGGTATGCTTCCAACCAACAAGCACAAGAAGCCACTTTTACACAAATTAGTAATCACCGAATAAGCGTATGGCAGCAAAAACATCAGTCTACGTTGAGGGAATCGGACGTCGCAAGACTGCGACCGCTCGTGTTCGTCTCACACCGGCCAAGGAAACTACCATTGTAGTTAATGAGAAGCCTCTTTCAGAGTACTTCCCACACCTCGCGCTCGTAAAAGACGTACAGTCTGTTCTCGACACCAAAGACGCTGGTATCGAAGACTACACCATCACTGCGCACGTTTCAGGCGGTGGTATCTCATCACAAGCCGAAGCAATCCGTCTTGGTATCGCTCGAGCTCTAGTGAAGGAGAAGGCAGAACGCCGTTCTCCACTTAAGCTTCTAGGCTTCCTCAAGCGTGACCCACGCTCAGTAGAACGAAAGAAGTTCGGACTACGTAAAGCCCGCAAGGCACCAGCCTGGTCTAAGCGATAGAACTGAGCGAATAGCGGCGTCTTACTTCGGTAAGACGCCGTTCGCTCTATATGCATAGCACTCACGACGTCTTCCTCGTAATCCTTGCTCTTCATCTCATTTCTACCGCTTGGATATCAGAGTAGCTAAATGTAACGGCCGCACCGAAGGGCGGCCGTTTTCTTTTATGGTCACATGTGCTTTACTACCCATAGAAAGGGGAGCTCTTATGAAAGTACTACTTGTCGATGACGACACGACTCAACTCCGCAAATATAGAAATATTATTTCAGACCTTGGTCACGAGGTTGAAGCAATTTCTGAATCTGTTGTCGCGTGGAATTTGCTCGATTCTGAAAAATTCGATGCAATCGTGTCTGATGTTCAAATGCCGATAATTTCAGGCCTTGAGCTTGTGCAAAAAATGCACTATTTGGACCTAGAAGTACCTACCTTACTCCACAGTAGCGAACCTAGGCATTCAACCGGACATATCTGGGTCATGCTCGAAGAACTTCCTTTAGAGTTTCCCTTTGTTACATTCCACCTCAAGCATTTCAATGTTGTACCCACGTACATAAAGGACTTCGTAGAAAAAGTCCAAAATGAGCTCGGCGCACAATAACGCCGAGCTTTTTCTTTATACAACAAAAGCCGCGGGTTACCGCGGCTTTTGTGTTCAGGGGTTTGAAGCGGAATCCATTGTTCACATGGCGACTATTGTTACCATGATGCAATTTAAACTGGGGTAATCCAGAAACAAATCGATAGACACTTCTATAACCGACTGACAATCCTATAGGTGACTTGGCAAGCCAAGGGCTTCGAGGAACTGACCCGCCATCACTACTTTCGTGGAGAATGACGTAATCATGCACAACGTACAACGTAGAGGTTTTCTGCTGTGCTTTTTTATTTTACTCTTTTGTTTCCAGTCGACTACTTTACAAAGTATATTTTTGGTTCGTAGTGAATGAATAACTCACACATTTACAGTCTGCTATAATCTTACTATTCCATGGATGTAAAAATTGCACTTGGCATTATCGGAGGTGTACTTATTGCCGGAAGTTTCATTCCGTATATTCGAGACATTGTAAAGGAAAACACAGAACCACACGTATATACGTGGTTTATTTGGAGCATAACCCACACCATCGCAGCTCTAGCTGTTTTTGAAGGTAATGGCGGATTTTTTGCAGCTCTGTCGGTCGCCTCTGGTGGACTTCTTTCCTTTATTATATTTCTACTTAGCCTCAAACACGGCGCAAAAAACATCACCCCTTTTGACACTATTACGATAATAACGGCGCTGCTGGCTGTGTTTATGTGGTGGAGATTGGACCATCCTGAGTGGGCAATTATCACCATCGCACTTATCGACTTATTAGGGTTTCTCCCAACATTTAGAAAGACTTGGCACAAACCACAATCAGAATCTGTCACGGCCTGGACTCTCTATGCTCTTGGTAACGTCGCCGCACTATTAGCTCTCACCACTTACAGTATTATGACTAGTTTATATATTTTAGTTATGATAGTGGCTTCTGCAGCACTAGTCGCAGTTATTATGCTCCGAAAGCGTCAGTTTTGACTCAGAGTAAAAACTGATTTATAATACACTTATATGTTGAACGAAAACGATAATGACGATGTAGATTTTGACGTCGAAACCGAAGACCTGGTGGAACACGACGACCTTGAAATGGAAGATGAAGAAGCGACGGGGGCGCAAAAGATGAAGCAGTTCCGTCAGAAATTAGCAAAATGCGACGAAGAGAAGCGACAAATTATGGAAGATGCGGCCCGTGAAAAAGCCGACTTCATGAATGCTCGCCGACGGCTTGAAACGGAGCGTTCCCTCGATAAGATTCGTTACACCAAGAAACATATCGAGGCTCTCTTGCCGCTTACTGACAGTTTTGAAATGGCCCGGTCAGACAAAGACACTTGGGAATCCGCCTCCGAAAACTGGAGAAAAGGTATTGAAGGAATCCATACTCAACTGCAACAATTACTCGCCTCGTACGGCGTATCAGAGATAAAGGCTGAAGGAACAGCCTTCGATCCGTACAGGCACGAAGCGATTGGTATGGTACCGGTTACAGAAAAATCACTTGATCATAAAGTAGTCGCTGTGCTGCAAAAAGGGTACGAGATTACTATGGACGACAAGTTGGAAGTAATCCGTCCCGCACGCGTAACAACAGGCGAATATTCGGAATAACGACTTTAAAACTTTTACTTTACACTTTTAACTTTAATAACTATGGCAAAAATTCTAGGAATCGATTTAGGAACCACCAACTCAGCAATGGCTATTATTGAAGCTGGGGAACCGACAATTATTGAAAATGCTGAAGGCAATCGCACTACACCGTCTATCGTAGCGATCTCAAAAACTAACGAGCGACTAGTGGGTCAAATCGCCAAGCGCCAGGCAGTAACGAATCCGACCAACACCATCTACGGCATCAAGCGCTTCATGGGTCACACTTATGAAGAAGACGTCATCCAAAAGGACAAAGCTATCGTACCGTACGAAATAAAACGCGGCCCAGACGGGGGCGTACTCGTCACTATGGACGGCAAGGACTACCGTCCGGAAGAAGCCTCTGCGATGATTTTGACTAAACTTAAGGCCGATGCTGAAGCCAAACTTGGAGAAAAAATTACCGAAGCTGTTATCACAGTACCAGCGTATTTTAATGACGCTCAACGAAAAGCCACCCAGGACGCAGGTAAGATTGCCGGCCTAGAAGTCCGACGTATCATCAACGAACCAACAGCTGCTGCGCTCGCGTACGGTTTTAACAAGAAGAAAGACGAGAAGATTGTGGTGTACGACTTCGGAGGCGGAACTTTTGATATCTCTGTACTGGAAGTTGGTGATGATGTGATCGAAGTTCGTTCAACTGACGGCGACGCTCACATGGGCGGACGAGACATCGACCAAGGTATCGTGCGCTTTTTAATTGATGAATTCAAAAAAAGTAGCGGCGTAGATCTCGGCAAAGACAAACTCGCCTTGCAACGTCTAGATGAGTCAGCGGAAAAGGCCAAGCACGAACTTTCTAACACCAACGAAACTGACATTAACATTCCGTTCATCTCACAAGGCACCGATGGTCCGCTCCACATGGACGTAAAACTATCTCGGGCCAAGCTCGAAGAAATCGCGCACGAATACGTCGACAAGTCTATCGAGATCACCAAGCGTGCTCTTGAGGCATCTGGTCTCAAGAAAGAAGAGATCGACGAAATCATTCTCGTTGGTGGTCAGACTCGTATGCCAGCGATTCAAAACGCTGTAAAGGATCTGTTCGGTAAAGAACCAAACCGCACTATTAACCCTGATGAAGTGGTAGCTCTTGGCGCTGCTATTCAAGCGGGTATCTTCCAAGGCGACGTGAAGGACATTACTCTAGTGGACGTAATTCCACTTTCACTGGGTATCGAAACTATGGGTGGGGTAAATACCAAGCTCATCGAAAAGAACACTCATATTCCAACCAAGAAATCTCAAGTGTTCTCAACCGCATCCGACAACCAAACGTCTACTATGATTCGTGTAGCTCAAGGTGAACGACCAATGTTTAACGACAATAAAGTCCTTGGTGAATTCAATCTTGATGGTATTCCACCAGCACCACGCGGCGTCCCGCAGGTAGAAGTGACTTTTGACGTCGATAGTAACGGCGTGCTCAAAGTAACTGCCAAAGATAAGGCGACGGGTAAGGAACAATCAATTCGTATCGAAGCCAACTCTGGACTCACCGAAGCTGAAATTGAACGAATGAAAAAAGACGCTGAAGATCATGCCGCCGAAGACATTAAGAAAAAAGAAGTCATCGAAACTCGTAACCTGGCCGAACAAATGGTGTACACTGCCGAAAAAGCTCTCAAGGATCACGCCGACGCAGTACCAGCTGATGTAAAAACTGAAATTGAAGAGAAAATCAAAGCAGTTAATGAAGCCAAGAGCGGTGAACACAAGGCAGCGATCGAAGCGGCATCAGAGGCTCTCTCAACTTCAATGCAGAAAATTGGTGAGATCATGAGTAAAGCTGCCGAAGAAGCGTCTAAGCCGGAAGAAGCTAAAACTGAAGACGGACCAACGGTGCACGAAGCCGATGTAACCGGCGAAGACACGAAAATATAAATGAACAAAGAAGCGAAGCAACTATTGTGAATTTACGTCCCGATTTTGGGCTTTAGCCCGCCCAAAATCGCTGGACGTGTCTGTCTTGGTACCTACAGTTAATTTATGCCGTGATGCTCGACCATAACCACTCGCAAAGACAAAGTCTTTGCGCCACTGCGTTTTATGTGACATAATCGCTCCACTAAGCACCTATGAACAAAGACTATTACGAAATACTAGGGATTCCTAAGGGTTCCTCGAAAGAGGAGGTAAAGAAAGCTTTTCGGAAGCAGGCTTCGAAGTACCACCCGGACAAGCAGGGAGGCGACGAGGAAAAATACAAAGAAGTCACTGAAGCCTACGCTGTCCTAGGAGACGACAAGAAGAAAGCCGAGTACGATACTTATGGTCATGCATTTAACAATGGTGGCGGGGGAGCCGCCGGTGGCTTTGGCGGTTTCAACTGGGGTGATTTCCAGCAACAAGGCGGCGGATTTAACGCCGGCGGCTTTGAGTTTGACTTAAACGACATCTTTGAGAACTTTGGCTTTGGTGGTGGCCGGCGAGCCGAACGTGGTCGCGACATCTCTATCGACATCAACCTTACTTTCCACGAATCCATCTTTGGTGTCACTCGCAAAGTACTACTGACCAAGAACAACACTTGTACTCACTGTAGCGGTAGTGGTGCCAAGGCCGGAACTGAAAAAGTCTCTTGCGCTACCTGTGGTGGCAACGGAAAAGTTCGAGAGACACGCCAGAGTGTCATGGGTAGTTTCTCAACCGTCCGCGAATGTGACGACTGTCGCGGCACTGGCAAGATTCCTAAGGAAAAGTGTGAAGAATGTCGCGGTGCTGGAGTAGCCCGCACTCAAGAAGAAATTTCTATTAAAATTCCAGCCGGCATCCAAAATGGGGAAGTGATTCGTATGACCGGTCGTGGTGAAGCTATTTCAAGTGGCCAGCCTGGTGACCTCTACGTAAAAGTCCACGCTGAAGCTCACAAGACCATCAAGCGAGAGGGGACCACACTATCAAGCAACCTTCCGATCAAGCTCACGGATGCTCTTTTAGGTAACACTTACCGCGTCGAAACTCTCGATGGTACAGTCGATATCAAAATTCCGGCCGGCATCACCCATGGCGAACTCATCCGCATCAAAGAGCGTGGCGTACCTAGTGAACGTGGCCGCGGCGACTTCATGGTAAAAGTCTCCATCGAAACCCCCAAGAAACTCTCAAGAAAGGCTCAAAAGTTAGTTGAAGAGCTGAGAGAGGAAGGAATCTAAAAGCACAGTAGGTTACCTAAAAATTACTGGGGTAGGGTATATAATAAAGGGGCGGCACTGGATGCCGCCCCTTTCCATACATGGACGCTTCATTTTTTTTAAACTTTATTTACGAGATCGCGTACTTCTTGATTGTGCTTGGAGTGTTGTTTGGTATTTCGCTCTTCAAGGGACGTCAGGCAATTATCAATATTATTTTTGCTCTCTATCTAGCCCTGCTTATCTCCGTCGAGTTTCCCTTCTATGACAACGTCTTAGGTAGTCTCAGTGGGGCGGTGTCCATCTCTACCGCCAAGATGGTCGTCTTCCTAGTTTTCACCGTCCTGGCCACTATCCTCTGCTTCCGCATCATGCCCGATGAGTTCCGCGAGACTAAGCTAGAATCCTTCACCAAGAAATTCACCCTGTCCCTCTGTGCCACCGTCCTCATCATGGTCTTTAGCTTTCATGTCCTGCCGGTAACCGAATTCCTCACTCCGGGTACACCAATACAATCTCTCTTCGCCCCCGCTGAATACTTCTTCTGGTGGCTCATACTCCCGCTGGTAGCCCTATTCATTCTTTAGCTATAAATTGACAAAAGCTGGGGGATTGATTAATATTGATTAATACTCATCAATATTAATCAATCTCTATGTCTTCTTCAAGAAATCTTCCCATCACACAAGCTCGAGTAAATCTCGGCGCTGTAGTTGAACGTGTCCGCACTACCGGGGAGCGAGTCACTTTAGAAAAAGGAGGTATCCCAGTCGCTACACTAGTAAACACCGAGGAGTTAGAAGATATGCAAGACGCTCTGGATCTACTAATCGCTCGAGAAGAGAACCGAGAAGCAACTTTGATTGATTGGAAAAAAGTTCGTGCACAATATGCATAGCATACTGTTAATAAAACAAGTAGAGAAAGAATTGTTACAACTACCAGCTGCTGCAGCAAGACGGGTAGCAATAGCTCTCGATGAACTTTCCGAACGCGGAATCAAATCTTCCAACGTCAAAAAAATCCAAACTCCATTCCCTGGTTTCCGTAAGCGAGTCGGTGACTACCGCATCTTGTTTGAAATTAATGAAGAAATCGTAGTTATATATAAGATAGTAAGCGCGCCGACGTCTATAGATAATGAGTACACTACATCATTTGCATTTACCCTATAGGCCTATTATTATGGCCACACTACTATGAATAAACTAGCACGCATACAGGAACTAAAAGCTCGAGGTCTCATCACCCACGAAGGGGGAGGGACACTTGAAGAGATCATGAGCAAAAAGCGCTGCATGTACCTCGGTGTCGACCCAACGGCTGATTCGCTTCATGCTGGTAACTTGGTGCCGATTATTCTCATGAAGCACCTCACCGACCTGGGGCACGTGCCACATCTGCTAGTGGGTGGTGGGACTGGACTCATTGGCGACCCTAGAGAAAGTGGAGAACGTCCACTGATTGATGAAAAAGCAGTAGCCAAAAACGTAGCAGCGCTTCAGAAGCAACTCGCTACCCTCCTCAAAAAAGACTCTATTAAAGTTTTCAACAATGCCGACTGGCTAAAGAAAGTGAGTCTACTTGATTTCTTGCGCGACATCGGCAAATACTTCAGTGTCAACCAACTCATTAAACGTGACATCATCAAGCGCCGTCTGGAGACCGATGAGGACAGTATTTCGTACACTGAGTTTTCGTACTCACTCTTGCAAGGCTACGACTTCCTACACCTCAACACCAAGCACGCTATCGATCTGCAAATCGGTGGTTCTGATCAATGGGCCAACATCATCTCAGGAGTTGACCTCATCCGCCGCAAAAATGCCACACCAGCGTACGCCCTCACCAACCCAATTGTCGTCGATAAGACAACTGGAAAGAAATTCGGCAAATCAGAAGGGAATGCAGTCTGGCTCGACCCTAAGAAAACTTCTCCCTTAGCGTTTTACCAATTTTGGGTAAACGTCAGCGATGAGAACGTTTCGGAGTACCTGCGCATTTTCTCATTCATGAACCTCGCCCAAATCGACAAGCTACTGGCACAACACAAAGCCGAGCCTCACAAACGGCTAGCCCAAAAAGCTCTCGCTAAAGACATTACAACTTTTGTACACGGGAAGGACGTCACAACATCAGTAGAAAAGGTGACCGGTATCTTGTATGGCAACCAGAAGCTCGCCAAACTTCAAGCGGCTGATATCAAACTCATCCTCGCCGAAGCCCCGAGCATAAAACTCACCAAAGCAGAAACCAAAACCGGCCTGTCAATTATCGACGCGCTCCTGCGACTCGAACTAGCTACCTCAAAAGGCGAAGCCCGCAAACTAATAGAAGGGAAGGGAGTATCAGTAAATGGCACCGTTGTAGCAATCGATTACACCATTACAGCAAAAGATCTAAAAGACACCCTAACCCTAATCCGCAAAGGCAAAAAAATCGGAGTTATAACGAGTTAACAAGTGAATTCTACTTGTACACATCGTGATCGCCAATCGCTAGAAACACTACTTCGGTTTTTGATTCATAACTAAAGACTATCCGGTGTGAATAGGTGACGGAGAAACTGTAAAAATCTGAAAGTCTTCCTTTAAGCTTGTGCACTTTTAATTTTTTGTGGTTGGCGACTTTTTTGAACAATTCAATTCTTTCTAAAGCCTCTTCCTGTAGTTCACTTGGTAGTTTTTTGAACTCACGAACAAACGACGGCTTGAAGTTAATTACCATACTAGCTAAGTTGGTTCATCAACTTACTCAAATCACCCTTCAGGGTAGGTTCCATGGAAGCAAGTAATACTTTACGTACAGCCTGTTCCTCTGCGTAAAAAGTGAGGGCTTGGCGCATTATGTCTGATTTAGTAAGACCACTACTTTTGGTAACTTCTTCAATAAACTTAGCGAGCTCAGGGGTGAGAGGTACAGATAGAGTAGTCATATAAATGTATGATAAATTGTTATGATATTATCATAACATAATATCATATACTTGCAAATGTTTTCATACTCGTTTGTTACCGCCAAGTGGTTCTCACGAGGATTTAGCTAATCCTGTCTACTTTCTTTTCATTTTGGCTGTAGGGGGTATAATTTCCCTCATGCAAAAAAATCCTGAAACCGAGCAGTTCGGGGTCCATCTTTTGTTCGATGGATACAACGCTGATACAACATTACTCGCTGATAAAGCGCACCTTACCAGGCTCCTGACCGAAATTCCGCTCCAAATGGATATGCACACCATCTCTGAGCCACAAGTGGTCGAGGTAGGGGAGTTGAATCGTAAGGACCCAGGTGGTATCAGTGGTTTTGTTATGATTGCCGAAAGCCACATCAGCTACCACACCTTCCCCAAGCGTGGCTTTGTCACCGCCGACATCTACACCTGCCAAAACGACCTCGACACCGACGCCTTCACCCTCCTGCTCTGCAAAGTCTTCGGCACCACCGACTACGACATCCAAGTCATCAAAAGGGGACTGAGGTATCCGGCAAAAAATAACGCTTGAATCTGGCCCACACAATGGCTCCGTAGGCAAAATTAAAGTTTAGTTTTTGATTTCAAGTATAACTTAAGTTAGTATCTAGTATGGAAAAAAATATCGAAGTCGAGTTACGAGCTCTAATTAAAGACGCTGAATTATTTCGAAATCAGTTAAAAGACAAAGGTGCTGAATATAAAAACTCATCATATCTTTGTGATATTTACTTTTGTGAAAAGAGTGCAGCTTCAGTAGCAGATGTCGAGATGAACGAAATTGGTTCATATAGTCTGCGTTTGCGTATAGCACGTAAAAATGATGTTGAGACTATCACCCTTAATACTAAAACAATTACAAATACGGGTGATCATAATGCTTGGGAAGAGCATGAAATTACTGTTGATAGTTTTAAAGAGGCAGCATTAATTTTATCAGTCACAGAGTTCAAGCCATTTTTTAAACTTGAAAAACATCGTCACGCGTACGTCATAAATGAGATGGAAGTGCTGGTTGAAGACATTATAGATTTTGGTGGTGCAATTGAGGTTGAGATAATGTGTGTATCTGGTGATGAAGAAGAAAGTAAAAGTAAGATTAAATCTTTGTTACTAAACCAGCTCGGGCTATCTGAATCCGATATTGTACCGAAAAGTGTGACGAATATTATTATGAAGCAAAGGTCCTTTAATCAGGAAATCACATTTTAAAAAGAACGCCCAGCAATAAGTGCTGGGCGTTTATTCACTTCAGCTTTACAGGCTGCAGAACAGATGAACCCTCTCGGTACATTGTCATTCCTTTTAGACCAAGAAGATAGGCTTTTTCATAGATTTCTCTAACTTCAGAAACCGTCGCCTCTGTTCTGAGATTGATAGTCTTTGAGATCGACTCGTCAACAACAGTTTGCAGTGCAGCCACCATTTCCAGATGGTCAGCAGCTGAAATGTCGGTACTGGTAACAAGAATGCTTTTTATGTGAGAATCAGCGTCATTCGGCAGTGTCCCAGTGAGAGCAATGTGCTCAATCGCGCGTGTATCTTTTACAAGTTCACGCACGACATTACGCACTGAACCGTCAAGATCTTTCAAGCTGAATAATGGCTCAACGCCTGGAGAGGCGTTGATGACGAGCCCACTCCTGCCAGTCGGCGGAAGTGCAATTGTCGAGCTGTGACGCAAACACTGTGTCGTCCTAATTTTCTCTCCCAAGTCATACCAGTCGGAAGCCGATACCCATTTGGTTGGGTGCGGA
>JAYTZG010000021.1:0-4854 GCA_043742005.1 Minisyncoccota bacterium
CTGACGACCTTCACGGGCCAAACGACATTGCGAGAGCGACTTCGTACACCCGTTCAATGTTGACTCTCACGACTGACAACCCAGAACGCTTCGGAATTGTCGTCCGTCATCCCGACGGCACCTTAGCCGAGATGATAGAAAAGCCAGAGCACCCACCCTCAAACCTCGCTTCAACCGGCGTGATGGTACTAGATACTAATATTTTCAAGTTCGCACTCACCAAGGAAACTAATGGAGAGTTTTACCTCACCGACGTAATTGCGGAATATGCCAAGGATTACCCGATTGCGGTGGTAGAACAGAATCTTTGGATTCCGATTGGTTATCCAGAAGATATTGCCAAGGCCGAGGCAATTCTTTCTAGCCTCAATCGATAGTCCTATTGAAAGGAGGGGGGAAATGTAGTAATGTAGCGCGACCTGGAGATGTAAGCAAAGCTTTCATCGCCGGCGTTCGAAAAAACTGCGAGCTAGCTCACAGTTCACTTTCAAAAAAAGATTTATTGTCTGAGCAAGCTCCGCCACTAAACTTTTTTCGAAAGTGCAAAGCGCTCACGCTTTGTTTCTCACTTGTCGATGTAGCTCAGTTGGTTAGAGCGCAGCACTCATAAAGCTGAGGTCGGAGGATCGTACCCTCCCATCGACACAAATTGAATGGCCCCTTTAGGGGCCTTTTAATTTGTGTCGATGGAGAAAGCAAACTGCTTTGCTTTCGTGGGGGACGATCGGCGGAGTCATATTTTCTGCTCCTTTCAAAGAGCAGAAAATAGACGAGCCGCGTCCAGCGTTCTTAATGAGCAAAGCGAATTTAGAAAAAGCGGGACGTACCCTCCCATCGACACAGATTAGAAAAAACCCGCTCGGCGTACCGAGCGGGTTTTTGTATCAATTTTTTTTAGGTGCGGTCTGATCCACTATTAGCAGGTCAAATTCTTCGAGGAGCCTGTCCTTGATTGGACCATGAGCTTCACCTTCAAAAGTATGGGGGTTTTTGTAGTGAAGTCTGTACACTTCCTGAGCGGTGGGCATATCGAATCCTCCTCCGACCCAGGCAATGAACATTGACCACCCCATTCTCAGGTACGACCTGGTTGGACTGGTGCGGAATTGTTCAGCGTGACCGACTTCTTCCAGCAGATTATTGACCGAATCAGAGTATCTAATGTAGATCGTGTTGTCGGTTGGATCGTAAAAACAATATTCACTACCTGCTGAGTAAACAACAAAGCGAGAGGCTGGTTCGTCTTGTTCTTCAAGCCAACGTACTTTTGGTGAACCAACTCGGATAAGGAGATTCCAAACATTGTCACTGACGTTAGATGTGAACTCCTTAAGCGGCGGGCGGATTGCGTTCTCAAACAGTCTGTTAATTACGTTTTGAAGTGCCTTATCCTCTCTTGGACAGTTTGGAAATTTTTGTCGACACCAACTGATCGCAAGCGCGTTAACACCATCCCAGTCTCTGGTATGGAAGTCTTCAGGGATTTCCATCTTTGATCTCTCCAGTACGTTTTTGACGTATTGCCGATAGAGAGGGAGTCGCTCGCTTTCGGGTAGCGGACCACGTCCAGTCAGGTAATTGATGATGCTGGTAGTGCGTTCATCTTCATGCTGGTAGGTGGTAACACCATTCGCTACGGTTTTGGTAACGCTATATTTTGTGCGATACCAGTTGCCCTCAATGAATGCGAGACTTGCGATTAGAACACAAGGAGTCAGTACAATCAAGACAAATTTCAAGACAAGCTTCAAGACAAATTTATACCACCTGGCACAATAGCGCAGATCACTGAGTGTGAAGTGTAGCCACAACCTGGTGAGGTTGGGCAGCGTCATGTCGCTCATTTCAACCTCCTTTAAAATAACTCTCTTTCCGGACTATAACGTATTTTATAAAAAAATCAAAACCAGACATTTAGGGATACAAAAAAAGCCGGCACCAGGCCGACTTTTATTCTGCGCGAGCGAAGGGACTCGGTCACAGATAAATTTCTTTCAGAAATTTTCCGCGACCCCGCCTCACTCGTTCGTTAACTCACATCATTCCGGCTTTCGTGTCCCTACGCAGCCAAAGCAGTTTGGCTGCTCCGCTCCCGCAATTAAAAAACAGCCCATACGGACTGCTTCTTAATTGCGCGAGCGAAGGGACTCGAACCCTCGACCTTCCGCGTGACAGGCGGACGCTCTAACCAGCTGAGCTACGCCCGCAAGATTTTCTTGCGGCGCCTGAATATTCAGGTGGCACGAGTATAGCGTTTTTGGAAAAGATTTGCAATGCTATAATTATTTCATGAAAGAACACTCATCTTGGGCGCTATGGATATTCAATGCAACTTATCTGTTCTGGGGCGGCGCCTTTTTCTTGCAAGATTTAAACTTGGAGTTTGTCATCTATGTCGCGGTTATTATTGTCATTATGGGTTCGGTATTATTGACCGTCTCGTACACCGATTTCCCGCACTGGTTGCTTTGGCTGCTCTCATTTTGGGGTCTGATGCATGTTCTGGGTGGGGCGGTGCAGATTGATGGGGGAGTCCTTTTTGGCTACCACATATACCCGTTCCTTGATTTAGGCGGTGACTTCTATATTTTGAAGTATGACCAAGTCGTCCATATGTATCTTTACGGAGTCGTCGCCATGATGACGTACCATCTCTTGCGAAACATATTAGCAATCAAAAACCACACCAAACTTATCATCCTCATGGCGATCATGGCATCGGTTGGGGTCAGTGCTCTTAATGAAATCATGGAATTCTTGATTGCCGTGACCGTAGAGCGTAATGGAGTTGGAGGCTACGAGAACGCCATGCTAGATCTCATTTTTAATTTGAGTGGGGCGATGATAGCGACCGGACTTATGGTGCTTTTCTCACGAAAGAAGCGAAGTGTATCAAAGTAGGTGGGGTGGTAAAAAGGGAAGTGATTTGGTATGCTGGCGGCACTAAAGTTCATTTAGTGCTAAAAGTCGCCATCATAGCTCAGTCGGTAGAGCGTATCCATGGTAAGGATAAGGTCAACAGTTCGATTCTGTTTGATGGCTCCATAATGAAAACCGCGTCTTACATGGTGTAAGGACGCGGTTTTGTGTAGCTTCAAATTAACAGATATTGACCCCTCTTCCCATCGGAAGAGTGCCCTCTGCTAACCTGTCCCGCCTGACCATTGTGGGCCTCACCCAGACAGTTTTTGGGGTCGAAGGATTATGACCTTCTCCGGGTGGGCGCCGCCAATGGCCTTCGCGGAAGTGGGTGTTGACCTCCCAGCCACCTTTCCCGGCAAAGAAGTTTGTTAGCCCTTCCCGCTCTTCTGCTGATAGTTCGAAGATACTTTGCACCTTAAAAATATCTTCCGGAGAGGCAATCGACCCTCCGGGGTGTGGAGAGTCGGGGCGGGGCAATTCCTCTGCAGGAATTCGTCTGACAAGACCCTTGTGTGAATCCTCGAAAGCTTGGAGATAGAATGCAAACCCGAGAACAACTCGGAATAATTTATCAGTCCAATCCATGCTCTTGTCTCGAGTTTCTAGCCTAGAGGCTGACTCGAAGTCATCTTCTATGTCTATATCTAAGCTAGAATCATTATGATCTAGCCACGAGGAACTCATCCATAAATCCGCGAATCGATTTGATTTTAGGAGAGGTTTGCGGATGAGGCTTTTGAACCTGGCTTGATTACTGCTGCGAAAAGCTTTGTTGATTTTGCTTCGCAGGCTTAAATCAGTCGGTTTCCAGCTCCGAAGTTTGTTGGAAAAACCGTACAAAGCTTCTGGATTTTGTTCTCCGCAAAGGAGTAAGAAATCCAGCTCCTGACCCACGTCACTGACGATGGGGGTTTCCAACGCTAGTCCAAAAGAGGACATCGGGTAACGCAGATCTCGATACGTATGACCTCTAAGGCTCGTCGCCTGAAGCATAAGTACCAAGTCCTGGGGTAAATGATAGATTCGCCTTGAGTGCGCATTCCACTTACCCAAGTAGTAGGGAAAGTGATATTCGTACCAGCGGACTGAGGCATTGAATTCAGGCGAAGCTCTACCACCCGCAATCTCAAGAGCGATTTGTTCGCTACTGAGTTTTGGTTTTTCTTGGATTCCTTGGCTTCTGAAGTCAGGGAGAAGATAATCGTGGGAGGGTGCCGTCGCTGCCTGCAGCAGCATAGAGCGGGTGTCCTCAAACTCGTCGACAGGGTAACCTGTCTCGGTAATATCTGGCTTTTCGCCAGAGAAAAGTGAGAGCCGCTGCTTGGTCTGCAGTTTCCACATTTCCTCTTCCCAGCATCCGAACGCTTGTTCCAAGCGTTGAAAAACCTCAGGGTGTGAATTTCTGCTTTGTGTAGGCATGATTAAACCCCTATATTGAATTGAAAAAGAGCAACTAATTTTATATCATATATATTGTATAAAGTCAAATATTATTTTAGTTGCATCGTTTGGTATACTCACACTCATGTCAGAGACCCAATCTCGAATAACCTTCATCGAAGCGGCTATGCTCGAGCCGACTTTTTGGAATGACCCGAAGGCGGCGCAGGCCATGATTAAGGAACTCCAAGATCTAAAAGACGAAGCTACCGGCATAGGCAAATACGATAAAGCCGATGCCGTCTTTACCATTGTGGCCGGCGCTGGTGGCGACGACGCTGAAGACTTTGCGCGGATGCTGGTGGAGATGTACCGCCGGTTTGCTGAGAACCGCGGCTGGACCACTATGATTGTTGATGATAACAAAAATGACAACGGTGGCTATCGTAACATTACCTTTGAAGTGCAGGGGAAGGGTGCTTACGGCACCCTGCTAAAAGAATCAGGGGTGCACCGCTTAGTGCGCATTTCTCCATTCAATTCCAATGGTAA
>JAYTZG010000022.1:0-4771 GCA_043742005.1 Minisyncoccota bacterium
AGACATCCTTTACTTCTTTTCGTTCAAAGAATTTTGTACCAAGAAGTTGGTACGGTACAGCAAAATTAAGGAAGGCTTCTTCAAGGGCGCGTGACTGGAAGTTGGTGCGGTAAAGTACCGCAATAGAAGTCGGTTCGGCCCCGTCAGCGATAAGAGATTGTGCCGTTAATGCGATGTACTCAGCCTCGTCGTAACCGGTCATCGCTGCGTAAAGAGTTAGCTTCTCCCCTTCTTGATTGTTAGTGAAAACATTTTTATCAACCCGGTTCTGGTTCTTTTTGATGACGTCGTTTGAGGCAGCGATAATGGTTTGGGTTGATCGGTAGTTTTCTTCAAGGAGGATAGTGGTCGCCCGCGAGAAGTGTCGTTCAAATTGCAAAACGTTTTTGATGTCAGCTCCCCGCCAAGAGTAGATGTTTTGGTCGATGTCACCGACAACGCAGATGTTTTGGTTTTCACCACATAATAATTCAACGATAGAAAACTGCACCCGGTTAGTGTCTTGGTATTCGTCGATGTGTATATATTTAAATCGTTGTTGTAGTCTGGCGCGGATGGCTGGATTATTCTCCAGCAGTCTCAGAGTCTTGGCGAGTAGGTCGTCAAAATCAAGCGCCTGCTCTTCTTGCAAGATGGCTTCATATTTATCCCAAACAGCGGCGGCAACTTGTTCAGGGTAAGAACTAGCTGCGTCTTGGTAGGCCAGTTGTGTCATCGCGTCACCCTTGGCTCGAGAAATCATGCCGAGAATGCGCTTTGGTTCAAATTCCTTTGGGTCGTAGTCGGCTTTGATGAGCGCTTGTTTCACTGCGCGGATACTGTCGGCGCGATCGTAAATGGTGAAGTGCCGTCTGAGCCCCATCGCCTCGTGGAACTCCCGCAGTAGCCGTACCCCAAGTGAATGGAACGTGGTAACGAGCGGAAGACCGTCAACTACCGCTCTATCTGAAGGTGAATATTTGCGTACCAGTGCGCCGACTCGCTCGCGCATTTCTTTAGCGGCTTTGTTGGTGAAGGTAACCGCTAGAATATTATGAGGCGCCACACCTTGATGAATGATATGGACGATGCGATGAGTAATCACGCGAGTCTTGCCCGAGCCAGCTCCTGCCAAAACCATCAGCGGGCCTTCAATATGGAGCACCGCTGCTTTTTGTTGGTCGTTTAAGTCTTGGAGGTACGGAGTTGTTTTCAGCATGTGCGGACACTATAGCATGTGCAGACTAAGCAACCCCAAATCAAAGGGTAGTAAATCAAGCCACATTTTCTACTTCTATACAAGAGTAAAAGTAAGCTTTTAAGTATAGGTATTTTTGCGAGATTTTGGCTGTAGTAGAAAAGTGCATTACGTCAATTGCACAAGCCGTCGGATCTAGTAAAATATTACACGTACCCAAAAAGAGGGTGCCGGAGCAGTCATGCTCTTTTTCATTTCTGGCACAGGCGTAACGAGTGCACGGCGGCGAGTCCTAACAAAAAAACTATACAACCTTCAACCCCAAGCATCGACGGCGAACCAAGGAAACGCAGTCAATTCCATAATAAAGTAACGAAAACTCGTGTGCAGATTGCACTTGAGGTTGTAGTTGCGCTTGTTGTCATTACCCTCCCATTCTCAGTACAGGCGGGTATTTTTACTGGCTGGCTTTCTGAAGCGGCTGCTGACCAAGAACTCACTAACCAGTCGACTACGGACGGTCCCGTCGACGTCGAGCTATTGACCTCAACCCAAAACCCAAATCCTGCTGGACAGGAAAATACTGAATTGGTAATTGATGAGAATGCTCTGGTTTCAACAGGACCAATTGACGAAGATGAAATTGCTGCCCAGAGTGATAGCAGTGACGAGATTAGTGTCTATACCGTACGTGAGGGTGACTCGCTTTCCCAAATCGCGCAGATGTTTGATGTGACCAGCAACACCATCATGTGGGCTAACGACCTTAAAAAGAAGACGGACATTGCTCCTGGTCAGACACTCATTATTCTTCCAATCGCAGGTGTTCGTCACATCGTAAAAAGTGGCGATACTCTCGCTTCGATCTCTAAAAAGTACGAAGGCAACAGTGACGAAATTCTTTCTTATAATCAACTAGCGACGGCAGAAGACATCACGATTGGCGATACCCTTATAATTCCTGGTGGAGAACTCCACACCGAAGCTGCCAAATCAAGTAGTAAGTCTGGTGGAAAGAGTAAATCAACCGGCAGTGGTTCAGCTGGGTTTGTGAATCCAGCACCTGGCGCCTCTAGGTCACAAGGTATTCACGGTAACAATGGGGTCGACCTGGCCGGTGGGATGGGCTCAACCATCAGAGCGGCAGCGGGCGGAACGGTAATCGTGGCCAAGGGCGGCGGCGGTTGGAACGGCGGCTACGGTAACTACGTTGTAATCAAGCACAAGAACGGTACTCAAACACTTTACGCCCACCTCTCAAGTCTAGCCATCAGTTCGGGCGAGGTTGTCGACCAGGGACAGACTATTGGTGGTATGGGTAATACCGGTAAGTCGACAGGGACACACCTCCACTTTGAAGTACGCGGTGGCCGCAACCCATTTTAAGCGAACTACTTCGTTAGGCTTCGGTAAAGCGACACTCACCGTACCCTTGTACGGCTCGCATCACTTTTCTCGCCCGCCTCGTATTTCACTCTAAAATGGCTTGCTCCAAGAAATCCATTTTAACCTCTACATAAAACCCGCGGACATGTCCGCGGGTTTTTCTATAACGGCACACGGTATTGCAGGGCTTCTAGTACGTGGGGGACCTCTATATTTTCGCTGTGGTCTAAGTCTGCTATTGTGCGGGCGACTTTGATGAGGCGGTGGTAGCCTCGGGGTGACAAATTTAATTTGGCGCTGGAAATTTTTAGTAGATCTTTAACTTCGTCGTTCAAGACGATTATTTCTTCGATATCGCGGGCTGAAAGGTTGGAGTTGGTGGTTACCTCGCGGTCGCCGCCGCGCGCGAGCATTCGTTCGCGCGCCTGTAGCACCTGCGCGCGAGCTTCATCGGTTTCTCCCGTGGCTACTTTAAGCGCGGTCAAGGTGTCGTAGTCAACGTGCGGTACTTCAAGCCACAGATCGATACGATCAAGGATTGGTCCTGAGACTTTATTTTTATACGTTTCCTTCATCGCGCGGGCTAAGTCGCTGGTGCCATCTTCGCTACCTCGATATGGATTGAGCGCCGCGACTAAGACAAAGTCGGCTGGGAACTCAGCGCTTCCCTGCACGCGAGAAATACTCACCACTTTATCCTCCAACGGTTGTCGCAAAGCGTCAATTGAACGTCTTTCAAATTCTGGAAACTCGTCCATGAAGAGAACGCCGTGATGCGCAAGAGTTACTTCACCGGGTTTTGGATTGGTGCCTCCGCCGACTAGTGCGGTGTGTGAAGCGGTATGATGCGGTGATCGAAACGGAGGTCTAGTACTAATGACGGTTTCGCCCGAAGTCAGAGAATGGATGGCTGTTACAGCCAGCGCTTCCTTTCTAGAAAGTGGCGGCAAGAGTCCGCGCAGCGCCCGCGCTAACATCGTCTTACCCGTTCCGGGCGGTCCGACAAACATCACATTGTGTCGTCCAGCCGCCGCGATGATGAGACCGCGTTTGGCGCTTTCTTGTCCCTTAATGTCTTCAAGGGTGACTACACTCTCGTACCATTCTTCCGATATGTGAGTCGGCGGCTGTGGCTGCAACTTTTCTACTTCGCTATCGCTATTCATATGGTCAATCACTTCCCGCAAACTACTGGCTGGAAAAATTGTGATGCCTTCCACGAGCGCTGCTTCTTCCGCGTTGTCACTGGGAACTATAACTTCTGCAAACCCCGATTGTTTGGCTGCCAAAATACAATTCAGAACACCGCGTACTTTTCGTAATGTACCATCCAGTCCAAGTTCACCAACGAGGATTCTGTCTTTTCCGTCTACCACTATTTCTTCGGCGGCGATTAAGTAGGCAATAGCAATCGGAAGGTCAAAAAGAGGACCTTCTTTCTTAAGGTCGGCAGGCGACAACGAAATGACAATTTTATGATTTTTGGTTTTGGGAGAGTCGAAGCCCGAATGTTTGATAGCGCTTGAAACGCGATCTTTTGATTCGTCAATTGCTTTACCGGCCAAACCGACAATAGAAAACGCGTGGAGACCACGCGAAATATCTGCTTCAATTGTCACAATGGTACCAGTCAGAACTTGTGGTTGAACTGTGGTGACGCGAGCAATCGACATAATTAAAAGATTAGAGTGAGAGCGTTCGTTCGTCGTCGCGATGAGCCTTGCAGGTGCGAGCAGTGGGAAGAAAGTCTAAACGGTCGTCTTCAATTAGCGCTTGGCAAACTTCGCAGGTCCCGAAATTGTTCGCTTCGATTTTCCCTAAGGCACGTTTGGTGTTTTGATACATTGTTTCAAGCTGAGATAATGTTGCCCGCCTTTCGTTCCATTCTTCAACCGCGTCGGCTTCGGAGTTCATGTCAGCTTCTTGCAGTTCTTGCGCGTCAGGGATCGCTACCCAGTCTCCCGCAACTTCGTTTAAAGTAGCTATAGCCTCTAAATCACTGGTGACACGTGCTAGTTCAGCTTCTAACTTTTTTTTCAAAATGGTTATGTCAGTCATATTTAGAAAGTATACCTTACCGCTCTATTCACTGCCCAAAATGGCCGTGAATGACGGGATGTCCTTGGTAATTAACACTGTGTTGGCGTCTACAAATCCATATACCAAGACTTCATTTGCTTCCGCTGTGAAGATACGGATATCAGTATT
>JAYTZG010000023.1:0-4735 GCA_043742005.1 Minisyncoccota bacterium
TCAAGACGACGTTTACGAAAAAATGGTCTCTAATATTGAAGAAGCTCGCGCCCGCAAGGCACCAGTTTTAATGATAACTACCGAAGGCAACTACCGTGCTACCGACATCGCCGACGACGTTCTGTATATCCCTAAAGTCCACCCCATCCTGCAGCCAATCATCACTACCATCCCGCTGCAGCTTCTGGCGTACTACATTGGGGTCGAGAAAGGTCTCAACGTAGACCGACCAAGGAATTTAGCGAAGTCGGTCACTGTTGAGTAGCTAAGCTTATTCTAGCTTTACTGCACAGTAATACCCCCCGTTGTTTCCGCATGGTCCACCCAAGCCACAGCAAGCTGGAATTCCAATTGGGCAATGGCTTGGTGTGAGGGGTGTAACTTCTGGTCGATATAGAATGAATTGGCCCGTTTGTGATACCGGGGCGCAGGTGGTGTTGTCAGAGTTAACAAAACCATCAAGGTACATATACCCATCACCCCAACCTCTATTTGGTAAGGGATCAGATGGAAGTATTCGCAAGCTACGTTGTAGTGCCTGAGTGAGTGCAGTGCTGCCGGGCATGTTTTGGTTACCCCAGCACACCTCACCGTCGTTTTTTCCTATACAGTGAGTGCCACTAATTTTTGGGAAAGTACCATTATTTACCATGAAAATATAAAGAGCCTTTTGAATTTCTTTTACGTCCGCAATTCGTCTGGTATCTCTGGCGCTACCGCGGGCCTCATTGAGGGCTGTTAGTACAATCGCAGCCAGAACACCAATGATAGCGATAACTACCAAGAGTTCTATAAGGGTAAAGCCTTTTGCTTCTGTCTGTTTATCAGCGCTTAAAGGTGTAATAGAGCCTTCTTTCATAGCTCAAAGTATACATTATAGAGAAACAAAAATATTTGAACCGAGGGGCTACTACTGGAGTAACTATAAAGGAAATTCGTTCAGTAATTCATCCGAATGATAGAACGTCGCACCGAGGTCACCGAAGCTGTATCGCTGACCACCGATGGTGATGGGCGCGCCAGCGACTTGGGGGTTTGACTTTGGTACAGATGCAGCAAACCCGAGGTTGAAGAGGGTGACCAGTACATCTGGGCGGTCGTGTATATCGTAGCCGGCGCGCTTCCACTGCATTTCGATTTCTTTGAGGTAGAGAGCCGTGTAGAGGTATGAGTAGTAGTGATTCTTCTCGTCAGTCAGGCGATTAAAAAGTTCCTGATCCTTGTTTGTCGTGCTGCTGCTATAGGCAATCAACTTTGCATAATCTGGTCCTGGGTAAAATGTCGAGTTAGTATCGTTTATGTTCGCCTCAACTTCTTCCGCCGTCTTTTGTTTCATCCCAGAAACGCCAAGTGAAAACTGCGACAGGGAAGCGAGAATTTTAAGTGGCTCAAAGTAACGTTTGAAAACTTCGCGATTTTCGCTCTGTGCAAAGAAGCGCATTTGCTCAGGCATCACCGCTGCCGCAATCATTCGTGCTGGCACACCAGTCTCGCTCGCCACTCGCGCAATCACCGCTTGGTCTTTTTCTAGTCCACCCTTTACTACAGCCCACTGTACGGTCTGATTCCATTCACATTGAGTAACCTGGTCCAGACTGTCGCCACAGCCATTACCGATTGGTCCAGAGGATTCTTCAGTAGTGCTACTAGCATTGTCATTAAAGCTAATCGTCGGTACCTTTCCAAAAAATGAGTTGCGCTCCTCAATCGTACCGCGCACATTAGTCAGTCCAAACTGCATTCCCACAAACACCGCCGTAAAAGCCATGCCAATCATGGAAAATATAAGAACTATTGCGATAAGTGTGTATTTAAAAAACTTCTTCATAGCGCCCGTTTAACTTACAAAGTATAGCAAAGTCTGGTGAGTGGAGTCGCACTAGGAGGTAGTCCCCCGATGCAGTCTTTTGTACTCACGTTCAATAAACCAAAAAATGGCGATGTCGACCAATATGATGAAAAGTAAAATTAGCGAGTGGGTGTAGGTGAAGCGAATGAACTCGTAAATAATGAAGCCTCCGATGAGTAGAAGACTGGCTGGAAAAGCCCAGATTTTGCCACGCAGCAAGTTGATAGAAAGTATCACGTCCACCAATCCCCAAAATATAAAATAGATGGCTAGGAAGTACGATACATAAAGCGGATCCTGACCAAGTAACTGACTGACAAGACCATAGAGTTTATCGGTTGGGTCCTCCACCAACTCAAAGCTCATGAGGTTTGTGATGACTTCAAGTACTGGAGAACCAACCGCCTTAAGCAGTGCAAAGCCAAAGATGATACGCAAAGTCCCATAGGCAATACGCCACCACATACTAAGCACAAAAAACCTATCTTCCACTTTACCCGTCATGAAGAGAAGTATAGCAGCCCAAGGCCAAGATAAGCCTGTAAGTTAGGGTAAATGAGTAGCAATATAAGGATAATATTGACTTTTACATAATATAGTGTATAATTATGCAAGAGGTGGCCAAATAATACACCTTAAGACGCTAGTCTATAGCGCGTATCATCGGCCACCAGAAGTTTTTCTTGGTGGCTTATTTCAACGGGCGGATTAGCCCAGATGGAGTACCATCAATGGCCTTTGAAAATCTATTCGAAGTACTCGCGGAGCTGCCGGTGGCAGTAATTGCAGACGATGTGACACTCTCGGTTCTTTCCGGCGTTGTCACGATTCTCTCCTCTGACACCGGCTCAGGTAAAACTCTCTTTGAGAGTGCCCATCTCGCTGACCATAGTGACGAACAGGTCGTGGTCTTCGTACCGCGCCGGTTTCTCGCAGTCAACGCCGCTGAAACTGTTGCTGAACTCTCTGGTTGCGAAATCGGTCAAGAAGTCGGCTACGCGGTTGGTTCGCAGGCAGGAGATAGGTCCTGTTGGAGTCCGGAAACCAAGTTGGTCTTCGTGACCAATGGCTACGCGCTTGCCAGCGGGCTTATCAATACCGCTACCACTTTCATTCTCGATGAAGTACACGAAACGTCAATGGATCTGTCCATTGTCCGCGCACTTCTGTATCGGCGTATGGCTAACGGTGAAAAAATCAAGGTTCTCGAAATGAGCGCCACGATGAACATCGCCCGTCAGGCTGCTTACTGGAGGCCAGTTGCCAAAACTGCAACCTTCGAGGCCGATGGCAAGACCTTCGATTGCGAAGTTCGGCATCGTCCGGCTGGTCGTATTGAAGAAGAAGTCATGGGCCTTATCGAAGAAGGTCGACGCGGGATTCTCGTGTTTCGTCCAGGTGTCGGTGAGGTCAAGGAGATGGCTGAGGAGATCGCTAAACTCGCCGAAAAATCTGGTCAGACCGTCGAGGTTGCCATGATTTACGGCGATATGGGCTATGCAGAACGTAAGTCTGCGGTTGCCGCACCCAAGTTGGGTGTAGTGAAAGTGCTCGTTGGCACCAACGTAGTCGAGTCCGGGGCGAATATTACCTGGCTCGACGCGGGGGTATCCTGCGGCACTGGTAAGGAGAATAGTGTACGTCCAGGAACGGGTGCCACGTACCTTGAGCTGGTCGATTTGCCGCGCTGGCGGCTGTCGCAGCAAGAGGGACGCGTCAAGCGTTTCTGTTCCGGGGTGTTTGTTCTCTGTTCTCCGAAGTCGTTCGAGACGCGCGAACAGGCTACTCGGCCTGAAATCGAACGTCTGGCTCTCACCGAGCTGGTCATGCACTGTGCCACTCTCGGGTTGCGTGCGCATGATCTCACCTTCGACTACACACCGAACCCAGACAAAGTCGTCGAAGCAGAAGTCAAACTTCAGCGTCTAGGACTTATTGATGCCGATTGTATGCTGACTGAAGCAGGTAAGGAAATCTCTGGGCTGCCGATTGGTCCCGAGACTGGTGCTATGCTCTGGCATGCGCATCAGCTTGGGTGCCTTGCGGCAGCACTGCCACTTGCGGCAGTGATTGAGGTTGGTGGACTGCGCAAAGAATCGCGCTACAGTCACAATCTTAATTCATCTTCTGACCATCTCGACGCGCTTCTGGCTTTCCGCAAGGCTTACCTGTCTCATGGCAAGGAACGCCGGGAAGTCAACGAAGGATACAATATTTCCTTCAAGCGTTTCGAAGCGGCCTCCGAGCTGCTTCACGACCTCGAGCGCCGTCTCGATCTTGATGCCGATTTTGATTTCAACAGCATCGAAGCCGAACTTCGCCGGGTAATTCTGGCTGGTTCTCTCGATAAGTTGTATCGGGTAGGTGGATACCGAGGCGGGGTAAATTCGATCAAAGATCGCTTCGCTTCGTACAGTATCGGCAACGGTTCCGTGGTGAGTCAATATGGTAATACTCTTGTGATTGGTGATCTTCGGGTCATTACTCCCAAGGATAAGTTCAAAAGTCCGTTCACCGTACTTGAGAAGGTGACTGCCGTCAGTCTGGAAGACCTGAAGAAGGTGGCGAAGTTTCGGCCGGAGATTCTGGTCGAGCAGCGTGAACCGAATGTTGGCTGGGGTGGTCGTTCAAGCGGCGACTACATCAATTTGCTTTTATTCGGAGAACACCTAGTCGATCAGATGCTTGTTCACGAAACCATACATATGGAACGTGAGGTTGAACCGGATCCATTTTCGGGTCCTCCATCAGTAGCGGAAATGTCGACTGGCTCACTAGGGGACCTCCTCGATGCTGTACTACAGGCTCGACGCTAAGTTTATCTGTACCTAAACTCCAAAGGGAGGCTCTCACGAGCCTCCCTTTTTTCTATCTCTATTATTACCA
>JAYTZG010000024.1:0-4709 GCA_043742005.1 Minisyncoccota bacterium
TTTGTTTCACTCATATGTGAATTAAATTAAAAGAACAAATAAAGAACTAACCCTGATCCTCATAAAGTTTGAAACCAAACTCTGTGAGACAACGGAGAAAGGCGTGCCATTACTGGCACGCCTCCGTTGTTAGTATATTATGCACCCACTCAGAATTTATACCAGACCTTTCTGGGGATAACAAAAAGACCCGCGCTTTAGGCGCGGGTCTTTTTTTATTTTGACTGGTTGAGTTTTACTTGCAGTTCTGTAATTTTTGCTAAAAGTGATCTTATTTTCACCAAAAGTACTCCTCTATCACTCATGGTCGTGGTCGAAGCAAACTGGAGCATTGTCGGTTTAGTCGTTGAAAGTGTACTTTTGTCGACATAACCATCCTTACCTGTCTTAAAGTCAACCCTTACCCAAGAAATACCGTTCTTTAGGATTGGAGATTTGGTTGCATCATAAATCCCAGATGCACTAGCTGGCTGTGTACCGATCAATCTACTTCCTGGTCGACGATATACCTTTGTGCTTACTTTTAAATACACTGTAGTTGAGGTACTGATTACAGTAGTTGTTGTGGTTGAGTTTGTTACCGTTGTCGTGGTTGGGGTTGCGACAACCGATGCATCAGGAATAACTCCGACACTATAGGGAAGCACTCCAGCCTTGATAGTCCAATCGTTATTTTGGTAGTCAACAAAATACTTTTCAAAGTCTGCTGAAGTGACTTTTGTATTACCTGATGCTGTTACTCCAGAGGCAGGAATTATGTAATTCGTCGCTAAGTTATCACTAATGTTTGAATTGATCGGAGGTTCTCCCAGACCAGTGGCAAACATGGCCACCCAAGTCGGCCCTGGAATTACATTATTTGGGTCTATTACAACATTTTTTCTGACCACACTATCCACTGGACCATACAGCGATATGCCGTGATACGTACTTGAAATAATAAGATTGTTTTCAACTGTCCAGCCTTTATACGGGCCGTCGAATAGACCGACTCCCTGTGTATTTGCAAGCAGTGGATGGTTACCGATAGCTAGAAATGTATTATTTCTAACAACAACACCCTCCACCGGTCGATTAGCGTTTGTGTAATTTCTCCAAGACTGAAAGAAGTCGGAGTGATTATCGTTTGTCTGAAGAGGATTTTTGATTAGATTGTTTTCGAATATACCCCGATCTCCAAGACCACGAATTCCGTCGCCATTGAAAGTATCAATAACATTTCTAAAAACTCGCGCATCAGGTGCATTAAAGTCAATCGAAATACCGAAGCTGATGTTTTTCATTTGATTGTATGACACTTCGACATTCTTTCCAGACCGGATATACATTGCTATACTTCCGGCAATTTTATTCCAGTCTGCTGCTGTCCAGTTTGAAGCATTACCATAACTTATATCGTTCTTAGTCACTACGTTGTAATCAGATTCGATATAGAACGCGTTCTTAAGTGAGTCAGGACGAAGTGATAATCCTTCAAATCGCCAATATGGTGATGCGACTGTGTGAATATCCTTAACAACGGCGCGGTTACCAGGATCGGATGAGGTAATAATTACCTGACTAGTCAGTTTTGCTGTGCGCTTTCCTAAAATCACAGAGTTTATAGACACTTGCGAATAGATATCTTCTCTTAAAAGAAGGCTCCCGTAAGTACCCGGATTTAGTTGAATCGTTTCACCGCCAGTTGCAGATATAAGCGCTTTTGCCAGCTCAGCGTCATTATTTACGACAATTGTCTGAACTCCAGCCACTTTTGACTGCGGTGTTTTAAATTGATCTGAACGCAATATTTGCTCGATACTATCCAAGACGCCCTCTAACTCTTCGTTATAAGACACTTCAGAAGCGGCTACGCCATTTGCTCCACCTAAGGCAAAGATGCTCAAGCAAAGTATGCTGAGTTTAAGATTCTTTAAAATGTGTAAACGTGACATATCGTGCAAATAATAAATTTTAAAATAATAAGAAAGGCAGTCCCTTTCTGGGGACTGCCTCCTAATGATATAATTATGGACCCGTTTCTGCAAAAAATACACAACCCCTGTGGATAACAAAAGTCCCACGCCATAAACGCAGGACTTTTTGTTTTAATGTGCACTTTCCTTTTCGGACAATTGTTACTTCCAAGCGATACGAGCAAAATAAAAGCGTGTCGAAAGGCACATGTACATTTCCGAGTGAGCGAAGGTAGAAAAGATTCTTTACTGCCAAGTGACATGAGAGAAGTGGAAGTTTACTTACATTTCCGAATGAACGCTGGCAGAAACAAATATAAAAAGCGCGGCCTTGCGGCCGCGCTTTTTATATTTGTTACATCATCTTCACATCTATATTCACTCCAGACGGAAGTGACAAGTTGGTGAGGGCTTCTACCACTTTGGGACCCGGATTGAGGATATCGATCACACGCTTGTGTGTTCGCATCTCAAATTGTTCTCGTGCATCCTTGTGGACGAAGGTCGAACGGTTCACTGTGTACTTTTTGATCTGTGTTGGTAGTGGGATTGGACCTACTACCTTGGCATCAAATCGTGTCGCAGTGTCGATGATTTGCTTCACTGATGCATCGAGAATCTTGTGCTCGTAAGCTTGAACTCGGATGCGCAGCTTGTTGATGGTGCCGGCTTTGTCGGCTGCGGATTGTGTTGCCATAGTAATGTTTCTTACTCTAAGTGTGCTTGGGGTGCCTCAGGTACGAGGCGCGCGAGGAAGGTGGTGCAAGCCGTACTTAACGTACGGTGAGTGCCACTTTACCGCGGCGCAACGAAGTAGATGAGGTACATCCAAGTGCACTTAAGCGACAATCTTTGTTACAACACCGGCTCCTACAGTCTTCCCACCTTCACGAATCGCAAAGTTAGTTTGTACTTCAAGAGCTACTGGAGCTACGAGCTTTACTTTGAAAGTTGCAGTGTCTCCAGGCATAACCATTTCAGTTCCTTCAGCTAGAGTTACGTCTCCTGTCACGTCAGTTGTACGGATGTAGAACTGTGGCTTGTAGCCAGAGAAGAATGGGGTGTGACGTCCACCTTCGTCCTTTGAGAGGACGTACACTTCTGCCTCGAATTCTGAGTGAGGAGTTACTGAACCCTTCTTGGCAAGAACCTGACCACGGTGTACGTCTTCCTTCTTGATACCGCGGATAAGGATACCAGCGTTGTCGCCAGCCTGGGCTCGGTCTAGTTGCTTGTTGAACATTTCAACTCCAGTCACCGTAGTCACTGCAGTATCCTTGATACCAACGATTTCAACTTCTTCCCCGACTTTTACAAAACCACGTTCAACACGACCAGTCACTACAGTTCCGCGTCCTTCAATTGAGAAAATATCTTCGATAGGCATCAAAAATGGCTTATCCAGGTCACGAACTGGTGTTGGGAAGTATGCGTCCATTGCGTCAACCAGGTCGATTACTTTTTGACCCCATTCTGAAGATGGATCTTCAAGCGCCTTAAGGCCTGAACCGTGGATGATTGGTGCGTTTACACCGTCGTATCCGTTCTTAGTGAGAAGTTCACGAAGTTCTTCTTCAACGAGTTCAAGCATTTCAGCGTCTTCTACCATGTCACACTTGTTGAGGAACACGATAATGTTTGGTACACCCACTTGCTTGGCAAGAAGAACGTGCTCACGAGTTTGCGGCATCGCTCCGTCTGTTGCAGCAACCACGAGAACAGCCCCGTCCATTTGGGCGGCTCCAGTAATCATGTTCTTGATGTAATCGGCGTGTCCTGGCGCGTCGATGTGAGCGTAGTGACGACTTGGAGTTTCGTACTCAGAGTGAGAGAGCGAAATTGTAATACCTCGGGCCTTTTCTTCTGGGGCCTTATCGATGTCTTCAACAGCTTTAACGTTAGCTACGTAGCCATTACCCTTGTTCTTAAGACAAGTGAGGATTGCAGCAGTCAAAGTAGTCTTACCATGGTCAACGTGACCAATAGTTCCTACGTTGATGTGCGGCTTGGTGCGATCAAATGCTTCTGCCATAAATACTTAAATTAGTAGTAGATAATAAACCGCACACAGATACCTAAAGGTAGGGCCAGTGTACAAACAGCGCGGCACGAGAACAGTGCGCAGTGTTTGGACACAAAGCGTGTGAAAGAGCGTTGTATTTTCTCTCCTCCCAGACGAGTCTGTGGCGGTGGCGCTATAGTACCAGAGATGCCTTATTTTGCAATACTTTGGGCTCTAAGTATGCAAAAAACCGCCTCGCTTGTGCAAGACGGTTTTATTTTAGCTTGAAACGAATCTTTCTAATTAGGATTAATTTAACAGTGCCAACAGAGCAACCAAAGTAAGTTTAATTTCATCAAGTAAAGCGGTTAGTGACGTAGTACTTGCTCCAAGTACCTGGCCAGAAACCAGCTTGAGTTTATCTTCAGTTATCCAACCGTCGGTACCGGTGGCGAAGTCTACCTTCCACCACTTCTTACCATCTTGGGTATTTGGGCCTTCGGTGATTTTACCTTGAGCGCCAACAAGCTGAGAACCGACCTTGGAACCACCTGGGTTTGAGCGAACGGCATCAGCGGTAATCACACTGACGGCTGCTCCGACACCAAATGTATTTGAAGTGACAGAGATGGCGCCTGTCTCTGTGACGTATCCCTCGTCCGCCAGCTCGCCCTCGCGGGCGATGATCGCGTCGAGAATGGCGTCAGATATCTGATCGCACATCTTGTCCGGGTGTCCCTCGGTCACGGATT
>JAYTZG010000025.1:0-4547 GCA_043742005.1 Minisyncoccota bacterium
CTCTCCTCCATCCGATGGAAGAGAGGGAGTCGAACTCCGCCCACGGACGGTGCGGGTGCCAAATTGCGCCCCAGGCCAAGGCCGGGCGACTCGATCGCCACCCCATCCGCAACCATTTGCTTCCGCAAAACGGTGCGACCTTCAACCGACGTTTGTCGGAGAGATGCGTTACTCCCTGGATGCGTTCGTACAAGACGAGCGCATTTTGTGTTTAAAAAATAAAACAATAAAAGGGTATGTTCAAAACAGCTGAGTGTGTATCACCCAGACACCCCGATAAATTATGTGATCGTATTTCTGACGCGATCCTTGATGCTTATCTGACTCAAGACCCACAAAGTCGGGTGGCGGTCGAGTCGGTCGGCTCGCACGGCAAGATTTTTGTGACTGGCGAAGTGACTTCAAGTGCAGTTGATGTACCTGTGCAGCAGATTATCGAAGATATTGCCGGACCGGGCCACGACATAACTATTCACATCGTAGAACAAAGCCGAGAGATTGGACGTGGTGTTGATACTGGCGGAGCTGGTGATCAAGGGATCATGACTGGTTACGCCACTCGCGAGACTGACACCTATATGCCAAAGGAGTATGAGCTGGCTCGTGGTCTTTGTCAGGCAGTGTATGAAAAATATCCTTTCGACGGTAAAACTCAGGTGACAGTAAATGATGCCGGGGAAGTTACTTCTGTAGTGTGTAGTTTTCAAAATGCAGTGCAGGCTGAACTAAGCGAACTGGTGCGGTCTGTCATACCAAATGCTGGCGAATACCATATCAATCCAGCCGGCGACTGGAAACAGGGCGGCTTTGACGCCGACGCCGGTCTTACTGGCCGTAAAATAATTATCGATAACTATGGTCCGGAGGTAGCTGTCGGCGGCGGTGCTTTTTCTGGCAAAGATCCGAGTAAGGTAGATCGCAGTGCTGCGTACATGGCTCGCCGGGTAGCGGTAGACTACCTAGAAAAATACCCTGAAGCGCAGACGGTACTCGTAAAGCTCGCCTACGCCATTGGACATCCAGAAGCACTTATGGCAGTAGCAATAGTTGATGGTGTGCCAGAGGTCGTGGAAGGTTATGACCTAACTCCAAACGGTATCAAGGATTTCCTTGGCCTCGCTGCACCAATCTACGCAGATACGGCGTCTTGGGGGCATTTTGGGCGTGGGTTTAGTTGGAAATAGATCATCCACAGCTTGCGCAATAACTTCGTCAGACTTCGAGGAAATATCTTCACTGTACGTTAAGTACACCTCAGATATTTCCTCTCGTCTTCCTCGTTCTTACCCAACCATGAGAATGATTCTGCCTGAGCTATGTCCGGAGCTGTAAGTCTGGCGAAGATAAGTCGTCTCAGTAATATATGAAAAAAGCATTGATTTTAGCCTTCGTGGCTCTTCTACCAATCCAATCAACCTTCGCCTTTTATGGGTGGGGTTTCCCGCCTTCGGGTAAGGAGTATCAGCCCGGTGTTGCTACTGAGGTTTTTCTTGCTTATGAAGAAGGTACACAGACCGTGGTGATAAAACCAGAGTGGCAGGGCAGTGCGCAGGAATTTGGTATGGTCTATCCGGTACCGAGTAAGCCTACGGTAAAAGCCGGCCCGACCGATTTATTTTGGCAACTCGAAGAAGCGACTAATCCTTGGATTCAACAACCGCCGATTGCGTATGCACAGGAAGATATGAGTACAGTAAAGGCATCGGCTGACGCAGTTACTGTCGTGGAAGAATCACAAGTGGCTGAATACAAGGTGACGATTCTTAAGGCGACGAGTGCGACCGCTCTGACTTCTTGGTTAAAGAAAAATGGCTACAACTATGGCAAGGAGGATTCCAGTAAAGTGAAGTACTATGTCGATAAAGGAGGTTTCTACTTCGTCGCACTCAAAGTCGATGCGACCCAGTTTATTGATCCACCGATTTACCGCATTATGGAAGATAAAACTGAACCTGACAGTGGCGACGTTGCGGTTTCAAGTGGAATGGGTGATGAGAAAATGGCTATTATGCCACCGAATTGGTGGTGGGGGGAACTGTCACCGATTGAGATTACCTTCAAGACAGACAAGCCACAATTACCGATGCGGACACTTAAGAGTGCAGCGGGAGACAAGATGACTTTTGATCTCTACACGCTTGGGAGCAAAGCGATTTATATTCCAGGCGTCGACACTGTGTGGAGCAATCTGGTGGATTCAGCCTTCCTCAAAATGGTACCGTCATTGTATGGCTATAACTCAAAGGCGAAGTGGCTGGTGCGCCAGGAGGTGAAGTTTATCCCAGCTAATTCCAAAGAAGATTTATTTCTGACGCTTGCTGAAACAGAAGACTTCGCGACAGTAGCCGCTGGCCGACAAGTTCGGTTTAATCCAAAGCTACTAGATGGAAAGACCGGTATTCTGCCTGGCGAACGAGGACAGGTGGTGGGTACTGACGGAAAGGGTAATGCCTATGCCTTCGGTCGCAATCTCACCGTCGGTTCCGTCGGCGAGGATGTCCGCGAACTTCAGAGAATCCTCAACGCCGAAGGCTTCACCATCGCGAAGAGCGGTCCAGGCGCTCCTGGTAGCGAGTCAACCTACTTCGGGCCGGCTACCAAGCTAGCACTCACCAAGTACCAGACGTTCTACCGCACCGAGATTGGTATTGCAGCTGGAACCGGCTACTTCGGCCCAGCGACGCTGAAGTTTATGAATCGGTAAGTATAAAGCGCAGCCCGAAGGGCGGCGCTTTTCCTTTTACTACCTAAGTGCTAAGGTGTGTTCTATGGACTCTGGAAAACTCTCTCTCGTCGCGACACCAATTGGAAATTTGGAGGATATTACCTTGCGGGCTATCCGGACTCTTAAAGAGTGTGACTATGTGTTGTGCGAAGATACGCGGGTGACGGGGAAGTTGCTTCATCACTATGAAATCAGTGCGAAGATGCATCGCTACGACGCGCACACGAGCGAGAGTGCTCACCAGCAGATTCTGAGTGATTTGGCAGACGGAAAACACATCGCGCTTGTGTCAGACGCGGGAACACCGGGGATCAGTGACCCGGGGGTACTGCTTATTCAGCGCGCCCGAGAATCTGGTGCTCTGATTGAAGCGATTCCCGGTCCGTCGGCCGTTACTACAGCGGTATCGCTTGCTGGCATCGTCGGTAACCAATTTTCATTTCTTGGTTTCATTCCGCACAAGAAAGGTCGTGAGACTTTTTTCAAAAGTCTCACGACCTTTCCCCACCCGACCGTTTTCTTTGAATCAACCCACCGGATTCTGAAAACCCTTGAATCGCTCCAAAAAGAATATCCCGAAGCAATTGTATACATCGGTCGCGAACTCACCAAAATGCACGAAGAAATGTTGATTGGGACAGCGACAGAGATTCTTGCCACACTTACCGAAAATCCGGTTAGACAGAAGGGAGAATTTGTTGTAATAGTTGATTGTGGATAGCCTCTTGAATGTGGTCGTCCAGCAATTCGCCCCACGAAAAGGGCGAATTGGGACTTAAATTCAACATAGTCGCTACGCTCCTTGCTTCATTTAATTGTTGACACTAATTAGCCTGCGTTATAATGGTAGTATGCTTTCAAAAGAATCTCTCGTATTTATTATCGGACTTTTACTCACGGTTGTGCCGTTTCTGGGTATTCCAGAAGAATGGCGTTTTGGTGGGGTCATGTTACTAGGAGTCGTACTTATTTTTGTTGGGTACGCCTTGCGACGTTCAGTCTATCTAGAAGAAATTGATCACGGCAACGGCGAACGCGGCAACAATTCCTTTGTTGAAACAACCGACACTTTATTTAAATAGAACCTACAAAATGGCGCACGATGTATCCCTAGATACGAAGAAGTGCGCCATTTCTGTAGGTCCTATTGAGTAAGCTGCGGCTACACCCGAACAAGGTCTCGATTGAAATCCTATCGAGTGGTGTGGATTTTTGGGTTGGGTACATTTTCCGCATCACCAGACGCTGCGGACGGTCACGAAACAAAGGATGTTTAGAAAGATAAATGATAAAAGCAGGTCCTACTTTGTCGGGCTGCTGTTTCACAGTAACGCGTATCGTCTTGAGGGTCGATTTTAAACAGCGTTAGAGTCAAAAAGCCGGTACTCACGGCGCTCTTTTTACCTGTGGGCTTTTACATTTTTGGCTTATTTCATAAGGTATTATTAGGGCATGTTTGAAAGAACTGACCAGTCAGTGCGTCTGTTGTCTTTTTCTGACGATCAGCCCAATGAAAGTATCGGCTCGCTTATCCCTGCGAGTGTTCGTCGCGCGCGCCCTTCGCGGTCACGTACAAGGCGGGCCTTGATTGGTAGCGTACGATTGTTGGTGTCAGCCACTGCCGCCGCCGCGTTTTTGTTTGCGATGGTGTCGGGGTATGGTTTGGCAACCTCTAAAGAGCAGTTCGCAGCTCCGACGGTGACAATTGTCGATCCCATAACATTCACCAAAGTCACTTTGTCGTACGGTCCACTCGATGCTCTTTCGCACGATAATTTTTTTACTGAGACACGAGATGCTTTTGTGGAAGAGGGAGTGAGTT
>JAYTZG010000026.1:0-4463 GCA_043742005.1 Minisyncoccota bacterium
AGCAGCTTAGTCGAACTTCTGCACTCTCTTACCAACCAATCACGCGAACAAAACGACTTGTCTGCCCTCGCATTTGACACACGAATTAGTGAATTGGCAAAAAGACGCAGCGAGGAAATGATCCGCCTACGTTACTTCTCTCACACTTCACCTAGTGGCTGTGACTTAAAATGTCGACTAGCAGACTCCAACTACATGACTCTAACCTGGGGAGAAAACCTTGCCGAATCAACTTCATATCAAATGATGAGCCAGGATGAACTAGCAAAGATGTTCACACAAAAGTGGTTGCGAAGCGCCGGACACCGCGACAACATACTTTCCACTAAATTCACTCACCAAGGTATCGGAGTGGCAAAAACCGAGAACCGCATTGTGGTCACTGTGATTTTCGCCGCTTCTTAGGGTGCTGACCAACAGAGCCTTGTCGACCCCCCCTTCTCTACTTCCCCTCTGCTTCCGCCTCCATCTTCTTCAATCTGGTGTAGTAGTCGGGAATTTCTTTCAGGTGTGCCCAAGCAATTTTTCCTGTCAGCGGATAGTCACAATGAGTAACGTCAGTTTGTGGATCATGAGAGCCATGTTCAAGTTCTATACCCAAACCCATACGAAATTCCTCCTCGCTAATTATCTGGAAATCAATTCCTAGCAACGTTCCGATAGCCCGTGCCTCTTCCAATGTAAATTCCCTTTTCCCCATATAATTTAATGTGTTAGTTTGAAACCAATCCAAATTCCCAAGATTCCTCCCAGTGCGCTACCAAAGACGGAAGCAAAAGAAAACTGACCGCTACCCCAAAGTAGAGGCAAATAGCTCCCAATAGTACCGCCCAGAAACATCAGTAGATAAATAATTCTTTTAGAATCCATACAGTAAGTATACGCCCAAACGACGCAAATGAAACATCTATCCCACCTGGATTTTTAAAATGTTATACTATCTGCCTATGAAAAAAAATTACCTTATCGCGATTACCGTTGTAGTAGCTTGTACTATCGGACCAGCTTTTCCTGTTTTGGCTGCGACGAGCAAGACAACTGTCTCGACTGAATTTTTTACCCCAGCGCAATCTGAGGCAAAAGTGCGTGAGTACTTCAAGGACATTCCCGTCATGATTGAAATCGCTCGTTGCGAATCAAAGTTTCGCCAATTCACCGATAGCGGTACGGTGCTTCGCGGTGGTGGCAGCGGCGGAATGATCGGCGTCTTTCAGTTCTTTGAAAGCATACACAGCACTCCCGCCAAGATCCTTGGTTTTGACTTAGCGACCTTAGACGGCAACCTTGCTTATGCCAAGCATGTATATACAACAGAAGGAACCGTGCCGTGGAATCCAGCCAAAGCCTGCTGGGATATCGCTCCTACAAAGACAGTGACGAAGAGTGCAAACAAAGAAAAACTCCGACAGCAAATCACTTTGCTTATGAAACTAATAACTCTCCTCCAAAAACAACTTGCTTCGCGGCAGATTAATTAACTTACCTAAAGGTAAAAAGTCGCGTCTTTTACTGTACACACTTCCCTGTATCTTACCTTGTCACGCGGGATTACTATTAATGTAGACTTGTTATTTGATAAGGCTTGAGAGGAGCTGTCTGATGCGTGAACTTCTTGGAGTATCCCGAGAACTTATGGGAGCAGTGCTTGCTGGCTCACTCTGGCCAGCTTATTTCCACCCCATGGGTGAACACTTAGAGGAAGGGCATGACCAGCCCATCATGTTCATTCCCGGCCTCGGTGGGAGTGATTGGTCGCTAGATGTGTTGCGTATGCGGCTACGGCAACGTGACTTCCGGGTGTACCGGTCAGGCATCCTGAATTCGGGCGACTTCAAAAAACACGCTGACTATCTTTTGTCTCGAATTCGCTCCATTACAGAAAAAACCGGGCAACCAGTGGCCCTCGTGGGTCACAGTATGGGCGGGCGCTTTGCCTGCTATTTGGCAGACGAGGCGCCGTCGCTCATTCGAAGCATAGTCACGCTCGGCACGCCGATAGGCAAACGCCAACTGCCTGCCTTTGCGGACATACTTCAAATGGACGCCTTGACTGCGGAAATGGCCACTCGTTGTCATCTTCCTGCCGCAACACCGCTCACAGTGATCGTAGCCGTGCGCGATCAAATTGTGCCAGTTGAGGATGCAATACTGAGAGGGATCGAGCTTCGTCATCGCTATCGCGAACAGAAGCTTGTACAGACGGACCATTTCGGTCTGCTATTCTCGATGGACATTACCGCTCTCGTCGCTATGGGTGTCCTTAAAACTACCAAGCGTATGATGAACTGACATCGTACCCAGCTCCGCGAATCGCGGAGCTGTCTTTTTTATTCTAGAAATACTGGAGAAGAGTTATCAATGCTTATTTGCTAAGAAAATAAAATGTCTACCGAACGAATCCGGTAGACATAGTCTTTTTCAATCAAGTGACCTGATTGATGCCTCTAAATTCTTCATAGCGCTTCTGGAGCGTTATGATGTCAGCGTTAACATCGTCGGTTGGTTTAAATTCTCCCAAGATGCCACACCTTTTATTTCTTACATCAACAAATGCCAACAAAATTGGCACCTGAGCAGCGCGCGCAATATACCAAAAGCCGCTACGCCAGGTCTTTGTTTTGCTTCGTGTTCCTTCAGGTGAGAGGCCGATAACAAAACTTTCCGATTGAGCAAACAGTTGCACGGCTTGGTTGACCATATCGCCAGAAATCTTTCGATTCACCGGGATGGCGCCGAGCCAAGACATAATGCTGTGAAATGGAAATCGAAAAAGTGTGTGTTTGGCCAGCCAGTGGACGTCGAGCTTAAGTGCAAACGACGTCATTAGAACAACGAGAATGTCCCAGTTACTGGTATGTGGCGCACCAATCACCACGAACTTTTTTAATCCCAGCGGTCGCTCTCCGACCACCGTCCAACCTGAAACTTTCAAAATGAACTTGAAAATTGGTCTCATAAAGGGCGTGTTGAAGATCTTTACCATGAGGCCTCCTACTCTATAGTGATACTACACCAACAAATAAAATACACCAGCGGGAGTATTAAAAAATGCGGTGCGTTGTAATCACAACCACTGGTAACCGGCACCTCAGTGAAGAGCTTATTCTTCTCTATAAAATATATGGACACAAACACACCAAAACCAGTAGTTTGCAAAGCATGCAATCATGAGCACAAAAATGCAGATAAAACCTGCACCTGTGGTTGTAAGGAGTCTACTAAGTAGATTAAATAGCAGACGATAAAAAGCATCCCTAGGATGCTTTTTATCTTTTCCTTCTGCTATTGAGATTATTTACTTCAACCTCAGTTTATATACCTTAACTTAAGGTGCCGGAGTTGGTGTTGGGGTTGGGGTTGGAGTTGGTGTTGGTGTTGGTGTTGGTGTTGGAAGAGTCACGTCAATGTTTGTAGTGTCCGGCCCTGGAGAGTTAGTTTGAAAAGCACCATTCTGGTACATCATTACCACACCGACCGCTATCGCAGCAAATATGATTGCCAAGACTACGTACATCACAACTCCTTCGCTAGTATCTCGGGCTCCCGGAGTATTTGTAATAATTGTATCTGCCATAAAATTTGTGAGTTATATTAATAAAGTCAAGAAGACTTTTCGTCACTCTATATGCCGCCGATAAAGCCTCCTGATTACAAGATCCCCGCAGTTTCTCTGAAATTCAGATTATTCACAGTCAATTTTAGACAAAAAACACGCCCGCGGGCGTGTTTCATATTTTGCTGGATTCGTTCTACTTCTTTCCTTTCTTACTGGCCTTTTTTGCTAGCAGCTCTGCTTTTGCTTCAAGACGCTTTGGTGATTTATATGGACGTTTCGATGTGTTCTTTTTTGGACTTAATGCAATTATTCGTGTCATAGCAAATGTATATATTAATTTTTTATTTAATTTGCTCCGTAGACTGGACGTGTTCAGAACTTCTATTAAATGAGTTTAGAAGTGCAAACTGGGCACAGATTAAGAGCAATCTTCAGTTTAGCAGCTTTTCTAGATTACTTCTTCAGCCTTCACTTCAGAACTAGCATCTTCAATTTTTGCTTCATCCTGTGGTTTGGCTGAAGCCATAATAGTTTCAATTATTTCGTAGATTAATTCAATTGGAACAACTCTCACCAAACCTGTTTGTTCTGTAAAGATAATTTTTGCCTCACCTGTTTGTTGGCTAACCGCCACATCCTTGTATGTCTCTCCAGAACTAATGACCCCAATCAGTCCAGCCGAACTGTTACTGGCTGTGCCGCTTATTGATACTACTTCTGGCTTTACGATCACTGGTCCTCCGCTATTCCCAGGATATGCTGAAGCGTCAATATAAAAGTATCCATCTTCCAATACTTCTTCATCCACACGAGCAATTATCCCTTGTCTAACAATAACAAAATTCTTTGCTTTTCCGCTTATGCTCATTGGGAAACCAAGCACAAATAGGCTGTCGCCTGTCGATAT
>JAYTZG010000027.1:0-10333 GCA_043742005.1 Minisyncoccota bacterium
TACATAGCCCGGCTGGGTCTCTTGTTCGTACACCAGATGCCAACTATCTTTACTGTAAGGTGGTTTAATACTTTCTTTTACTAGGAAACCAGTCTTTTCAAAAGCGAATTCTTTTTCAGCGGCAGACTCACCCTCTAAGCAGTCGAGTTTTGTAATTTGCCATTTTGAGTCAACCACAGTTAGACCTACAACAGCTTGGTGATTAGTTTTGACTTCCTGACCTCTAGGAAGCATTAAAATGGTTGCCTTGTTATCTGATGACTGAAGAACTTTTCCACCGACACGCTTGGGAGCGTCTGGTATACACAGCACAGGGTCAACGTCACCATCTTTATTCTTTGCGTTTGCTTTTTCAATTTGTGCGCGCACTTCTGAACTTAAGAATGGGCTGTTAATGAGACCAGATTGAAAAGGATTTGTCGTTGTGCTCTTTGTATCAGCTAGCCATTGATTGTAGAAGTCTAGAGTTACATCGAGGGGATCCTCGAGAGCTACCGGGTTTTCGACTACGGCAGCGGGTGCAATAAACCTATCTCGGAAGATAAACAAAACAACAGCGGCTATGAGCAACAACATAGCTAAAGCCACGACTGTTTTGTTCACATTTTTTAGTCGATTTATTATTAGGGAGAGTCGATTGCGTAAATTATTCATAGTATTGAAGTATAGCATTTACTACGCATCTGGGTGTGGTCGTCTTTCATTTATATACAAATTGTAGCTTGACATCACATGTGTGGGTCGGTAGTATGGTGCGACTTAGGGTTTCCTAGGTGCCCAAGAGATACGTCTCACTGGGCCCGTAGCTCACTTGGTAGAGCGCCTCATTTGCACTGAGGAGGCAGCGGGTTCGAATCCTGTCGGGTCCACATCGCCATATTCCGTGGTCTAGACAAAATGACGGCTCAATGGAGCCGTCATTTTGCGTTTTGGCCATAGCGCTTACGCGTGATCAGACTCGAACGCCTGCCCAAGAATCGTGGGAGAGGCGGCCTGTGGAGCACCATTGATCTACCGTTGTGAACGGGTCGTCGCGACCGTAACGTTTTATGCACCCAGAACTGGCAAGATAGGTTGCTATTTCATGTGACTATTTCTATGCAGAAAAATCATTCGAGGGGGCTCAAATGTGCGGATTTAATAACAATGGTTATTGCGGTGGTATCTATCCTGACAATAGTATTATTGGCTACTATGTTACAATATCCACGGATGTACAAAGTATCGATTTATCGTAATCGATAACTCAAATTATCTGTGAGGTATTTGCAATGACCAAACTTTCCAAAGAACTTGCTGAATTGGCACCTGTTACCGCAGCAGAAATGGCACTCCTTAGGATGCCAAGAAGTGAGCGGCTTCCGAAATATAAGCGTAACTCATTGCGCGTAGGGGAAGATTGCTCAATCGAGGTGAAAAACCTTATTCGCAGCAACGGCTTGCCGAAAGCATAATAGAAAAATAATGAGAATTTCCCGCCGCTTGCTCGGCGGGATTCTTTTGGGCGGCAATCTATGAATTTTGATATCCTCCGACCGGATGTCGTTGATCAGCTGAGTGATTATGAATGGTTTAGGACGGCCATCACTCTTGCGTACCGCGATGTGGCTAAAACCTATGGTTGTGTGCCAATCATGTCGGGTGAAAAACTTCTCCAGACGTATGACATTTTCTGGGATGATGTCGAAAACGGCAGGAAGAGACATCTTGCTGAGGGTACAGTTACCTTAAACCAACACAAAGTGAGCGCCTACCTAACGTTTTGGCTTAGGAGGATGAATCCTTTGATCGAAACAAGGATTGTGCAGACTCTTGGCGATAGGCAGTCCTGGGAACAAGGAACAGATAGGTTCGAAAATAAAGTCGAGGATTTTCTTTTGTGCGGAAATGAGATTGCGGCATTCAACATCGGCATGAAGATTTCTCAATACTTAACCGTAATTGAGAAGCCTGCCGGAAACGTTGCCCCTATTCGAGAAATGGACTCTCTGGATATCGCTCAGATCGATGATGAGACCATCTTAGAGTTTGCCAAGATATTGAAATACAAAAATATTTCTGCACACAGTCTGATCATGGTTTTCCAAATGATGTCACGAAGTGGCCTGAAATTTTCGCGCTGAATCCAATCAAGTTCGATCTCTGTCTCGGTCTGGGCCACGAGTACAAAATAGTCCGTCCTCTTGGGACGGCCTTTTTTGTTCGTGGACCCGAAGTGAAGTCTGGGAGACTTCACGTCAGGATTCGAAGACCTTGTCAGCTAGTTTGTGACGTAGGAAACAAACTGGCGACAAGGTGTACTGGTCATGTAATGACCGAAATTCCTGTCGTGTTCAAGCCCACTGAAAGCTCATTTCTGTGGGTTTTCTTTATGCTTTAGATGTTTCTACAAGATGTTTCACTAACTCATTAAATTCTAGTCCGACAGCTGCTGCGGCTTTGGGAAACAAGGATTCACCAGTGAGCCCGGGGAGAGTATTGATTTCTAAGAAATATACATCTCCATCTCTAACAATAAAGTCGCTGCGCGAATAGTGACTGCAGTGTAGGGCTGTATGCGCGATTAGAGCAGCTTCACTTAATTTTGATTTTTCACCGTAGGAAAAGCGGCCAGGGCAAATCTCTTGAGTTGTGCCGTTGTACTTCACATCGTAAGAAAAAAACGGTGTTCCTCCCGGAGGGACGATTTCAATTGGTGGTAATACGTAGTGTTCTTGATCGCGAAAATGTTGAAGCACACCTACTGTCGCCTCTCGTCCGCGGATAAATTCCTCTACCATAACTGCTTCATGAGTTAGCAAGAGTTCCTCCAGCGCTGCGCGTAAGGCCTCTTTGTGTGGAATATATTTAGCACCGATTGATGAACCTCCACCAACAGGTTTAACAAAAGATTCTTCACCGATTCTTTCTATAATCAAATCTATTTCCGGAGCAAGATAGTTTCGCTGTTCACGGGAGATTCGATGATGTTTTGGCATTAAAATATTGTGTTCAGAAAGACTCCGTTTAGTGAGTTCTTTATTGAAAGCAACAGCTGAGGAAAAAGCATTGCTACCGGTAAAGGGAATGTTAAGTCTTTGTAGGACTCGCTGCACCTGACCGTCTTCTCCGTACTGCCCATGTAGTGCAATAAATACTACGTCAACTGCCTCAAGGGCCTTTTCTGGACTGCGAACAATGCCGGATTCTAACCAGTTGCCGCTTTTGGTTATTACTACATCTTTGTGAGGATAATCGAGTTCGCGTAGAGCTCGCAGGACTTCAGAACCCGTCTTTAGCGAGACGTCGTATTCTGTACTTGGGCCACCGCGTAGGACTGCAACTCGTTTCATAGAATCAGTATATCATTAAATAATTTGCTGACCGTACACGCCCTCTAGAATATCAATATCTTTGTTACTTGTACGTAAAAGTTCGTTGTTGTAGGTTACTTGCGCAGTGAGTAAGTCGTATGCTTTGTCTTCGCCTAAGATAGTCTTGTGGTGCTGCCTATATGCTTCAAAATCTTTAATGAAACAATGTCCGCCGGCGCCACGACCGGTGTCGTGTACCGGCTGAGTGTGACTGGCTCCAATCCGTGGGTCGTGGATTAAGGCTTCTTTAATATCTTCAAAAGAACCGCCACTTTGCTCAACTAGGTCATAAAGGGCATTCATAAACAGAACTTTTGTATACAAGAAGCAATTTCCGGCATATTTTACTAGCTCTGAATCAAGTGAGTTCATGACTGTGCTAAATGGTGCATTTGGCAAAACGGCTAGAACTTTCTTAGCTGCAACGTGATGGCTGTCGGTTTGCAGCGGAATTCCTACTATATTGCGGTTTGGATGAGCGGCATCATGTGCCGCGGTTTTTTCTACCAGAAATTCAGGACTATGGAGAACAACAATGTCAGGAAATTTCTCTTGTAGCAACAACACTAATCCAGGAGTAGTAGTAGATTTGATAACCGCTATGTTGCCATTACCTATGTTCGTCAGTGCGTCTACTAAAATGGAATCGTCAAAACCTTGCGGTGTTGTTGGGGTTGGAACAGCGATAAAGGTAATCTCGCATTCAGCAATGGCTGTTTTATTTTGTATATAAGGTTCTTCGAGAGAATATCTGACAACATCATATAGCCTGGCTTCGAAGTCGTCAGCGTAGTGCTTTCCTATCCAGCCTTGTCCTATAAACCCTATTTTCATATAGATAATACCTTAACGACCAATCCCTCCCTACGGGAGCAGTACACCTTGTCGCCACTTTGCTTCAAGTATTCGCAAAGTTGCTGGCAAGGCCTTGCAAAATGGGTCCCATCCCATTTCTCACCTTGACCTATGAAGCCGATTTTTGTATTCATATCCACTTATAACCGGCTATAGTAATGGAAAGTTATTTTCGAGGAATTTTATCTCGTTTCAACCGGTGATACGTGATAGAGAAACGATGAGACTCTGCATTGGCGTGGAGGATCGATTGTTGATGTAGTTCAAGTAGATGCTTCTGCCCGATGAGGCGGATTGGTTTGTGGCGGTCGTCTTTGACGACCGCCACAACTGGTATCACATGCCCTGTCGCTCGCAAAACTGCCTCTGCTGCGTTCTTTTGAGCTGTGCTGCCGTCTACTACAATTATCTGGGGTAGTGGCCATTCAGGGTGATTTAGGCGGCGCTCCAGTACTTCTTTCAGTGCAGCTGGATCGTTGGCATCGTTTAAGGTTTTAATTTTGAACTTCCGGTATTCATCTTTGGCGACTTCTCCGCTCTCAATCACCGTCATTACGCCCACCATGTCTTTGCCACCCATGTGCGCAACATCGTAAGCTTCGATTCGTACTCGTTTGTCATCGCGGTACATTCGATTATCGTCTTTAATCAGCGCAATGTCTTGGATATGCGTAAGGGCGAAGATACGCTTCTTTATTATGTGAGCCTCTTCAAATTTTTCTTGTTTAGCTAGTCTCATCATATCCTTCTCCAGTTCCTTGATGACTTGTTGTTTCTTTCCTTCAAAGAATAGCCGAATGTGACGAATGGTTCGGTTATATTCTTCTTTATTTTCCTCCGTCGGATACAACCCAATCTGGCGATTAAAGTCTAACTTGCCCTTAAGGAACTTGCCTTTTTCTTCGCCTACCGGACGCTTGGTATCGTAGAATTTAAAAAGCTTACGTACAATTTTTAACGCTTCGCGGAAAAGTGTTCCACTCGTGAATGGACCAAACTCGTATTTGATTTCTTTATCATTAAACTGTTCAGTTAAATCTTTGCCTCGCACTACCAGTACGCGGGGAAATTCTTCGTTCGTTATCACGAGATGGTTGTAACTTTTATCGTCTTTACTGCGCGTGTTGTAGACCGGTTTGTGGGTACGAATGAGGTTGGTCTCAAGGATGAGAGCTTCAAGTACGCTGTCGGTTATTGTGTGTTCAAGGGTTTTCGCTTCCAGGACCATTTTCTCGATTAATTCAGAACGTTTCTCTTTAATATCGTCTGTAAAGTAGCTCCGAACGCGATTTTTAACTGAAGTAGCCTTACCAATATAAAGAATTTGCTTGCGCGCACCCAAAAAGAAGTACACTCCAGGAGCGTCAGGTAGTTTCTTTCTTAGTAATTGCTCTTTGGTCATGCGGATTAAAGTATGCTACAGTATATTTTTAGAAGCTCAAAACATTAGGGGAATCAGCATGAGTGTGTCATCGCTGCTAAAAGTCATGAGGCCACACGGACGGTGGACCAAAGAAGCTCGAATGCTTTACACCGCCAGACGCTTGTTTGCTTTCTTTGAAAAGTATCCGGTACTGGTTTGTTTGCTAAACAGCTACGACCCCAACAATCGCGTCCTCTGGGACGGAATCTATCGTTTCTTTTACAGAAAGTTTCCAGCCAAACATGATTCGTACATTGAGTACGGTAAGGAACTTACACGCTCGTGGTGGTACAACGAAGAAGTGTACGACCCACTCTGGGATAAACTCCTTCACGAGTATAAGGCGGGGACGGTATTCGAACAAATAATTCGTCCGTACTTTAAAAAAGGTGAGACTTAGTCTCACCTTTTTTCTATCGTTCAAGAATTTTTTTAAGATATTTTCCAGTGTACGATTTTGGGTTGTCGGCGATTTGTTCGGGGGTACCCTTGGCGACGATTTCCCCACCCTTCTTGCCCCCTTCTGGCCCGATATCAATCACATAGTCAGCGCATTTTACTAGGTCAAGATTGTGTTCAATTACCATTACAGTATTTCCGTGGTTGACCAACTGCTGCAGAATTTCAATCAATTTTTTGACGTCCTCGTAGTGTAGTCCAATGGTCGGTTCATCTAGTAGATAGATGGTCTTCTGAGTATGTGGTCGATAAAGCTCTGAAGCAATCTTTACCCGCTGAGCTTCTCCACCCGAGAGTGTAGTAGCACTTTGTCCGAGAGAAATATAGCCCAGCCCCACGTCGAGGAGGCTGCGCATACGTTCTTGGATACTTGGAACCTCTTTGAAGAACACCTCCGCTTCCTCAATGGTCATTTGCAGAACTTCGTAGATATTTTTACCTTTATAGTAGACTTCTAGCGTTTCTTTAGTAAAGCGTTTACCGTCACAAACATCACAGGTCACGTAGACGGTGGGAAGGAAGTGCATTTCTACCGCAATCTCGCCGTTACCTTGGCAGGCTTCGCAGCGCCCGCCTTTAACATTAAAGCTAAACCGTCCCGGCTTCCAGCCACGCGCTCGGGCTTCACCAGAAGCTGCAAACATGTCTCGGATGTGGGTAAAAGCGCCAGTGTAGGTGGCTGGGTTCGAGCGTGGTGTGCGGCCGATTGGTGACTGGTCAATCAAAATAGAACGACCAAGATATTCGGTGCCGGTAAAGGTGGTGCAGTTGTAGGTGTGCGGTGTGCGGTGTTTCTTTTCAAGACGCGACTTGAGATTACGATCGAGAATTTCATACATGAAAGAAGATTTTCCTGAGCCAGAGACACCGGTCACACAGATAAGTCGACTGAGGGGAATATCGACATTAAGATTTTTAATATTAAATATGTTTCCTCCCTTAATTTGAATTTTGCCCTTCTCACCGCCGCGGCGTTCTGGAACTTCTATTTTTTTATCACCTCGAAGATAGTCGAGGGTAACCGAACCGGATTCGTTGGTTTTGGCTGAGAGTAGTTTTTCTAGGTAATCAGCGACCACAACTTCCCCACCATGCACTCCGGCACCAGGTCCAATGTCAATTAGGTAGTCGGCCGCGAAAATTGTGTCTTCGTCGTGTTCAACGACAATAATTGTATTGCCCAAGTCACGTAGTTCCTGCAAAGTCTGAATCAGACGGTCGTTATCTCGTTGATGAAGACCGATAGTTGGCTCATCTAAGACGTATAACGCTCCTACCAAGCCGGATCCAAGCTGTGAAGCTAGTCGGATACGTTGAGCTTCTCCACCCGAAAGAGTATTCGCACGACGGTCAAGAGTTAGATATTCAATCCCGACGTTTTTCATGAAGTCGAGCCGCTCAATCACCTCGCGCAACGCTGGCCAAGCAATGTCTTGTTGCTTCTTGGTCAACTTTAGGTTGTTTATAAAATCTATAGCCTCCTGAACTGTCATGGCCGTGAAGCCGACGATATTGGTACCAAGATCTTTTTTACCGTCGCCACCTAGGTAGACTCGCATTGCCTCCGGTCGGAGTCTGGCGCCTTTACAGACTGTACACTCATCATTTTGGAAGATACCGACAACCCCTAAACCGTTACACTCAGGACAGGCACCGTAGGGTGAATTAAATGAAAATAGACGCGGCTCAACCTCAGGGAAAGAGCTTCCGTCGATCGGACAAATAAACTTCGCTGACAGGACTCGTTCGGTTCCATCGGGACTTTGAATTTTAACCAAACCGCTGGAAAGCATGAGTGCGAGTTCAACCGCTTCTGATAGCCGTTCCCTTGAACCTTTGGCGTCGTCGCGAAATTCACTGACGTAGATTTCGTCAATCAAAACGTCGATATCGTGACGTTTGGTTTTTGTCAAAACAATTTTTTCACGAAGTTGTTTAATTTCGCCATCTATTTTAACTGTCTCGTAGCCTTTGCCTAAGAGATCATAAAGAAGCTGGTAGTATTCGCCTTTACGTCCAACTACGACAGGCGAAAAAATAGTCACTCGTCCTTTTGACACTTCAATTCCCATCACATGCTCGTTGGCTTTAGCCGTTTTGACTTCTTTATCTTCAATTGATTTCAAAATCATATTGAGGATTTCGTCTTGAGATAGTTTTTGAATTGGTACATCAACGTCAAGACAGTAGGGTTGTCCAACGCGGGCATAGAGAATACGCAAGTAGTCGTAGATTTCAGTGATGGTCGCTACTGTCGAGCGTGGGTTTCGCGAAGCTGATTTTTGGTCAATCGAAATTGCTGGCGAAAGACCAGAGATTTCGTCGACATCAGGTTTCTGCATTTTATTAAGAAACTGACGGGCGTACGGAGAGAGTGACTCAACATATCGGCGCTGTCCTTCGGCAAAGATTGTGTCAAACGCAAGTGACGATTTGCCCGAACCAGATGGGCCGGTGATGGCAATCATCTTGTTGCGTGGCATTTCAACGCTAATATTCTTTAAATTGTGAGTTCGAGCACCACGAACAATAATCTTGGGCGCTTGTGCTTCCCACTCAGTTCTGGCTACTTTTTTTGGTTTTTCTTGTGACATAAACTAGTGCCTCCACATGGCGGTGGAGGTTGCGTGTGCAATTATACAGATATTTCGCGACTGAACAAACTCAAGACGTTGCTAGCGTTTTAGGGTAATTACGACATGTGTACCTACACCTTTAATTGATTCAATAGTAACGGTTCCCCTCAAAAGGCTTATCATTTGTTTAGTAATCCACATACCGAGACCGGTTCCCGTAATTTTGGACTGATCAACACCACCAACTCGTGAAAATGGTGTGAATAGTTTCTGTTGGTCTTCGGCGCTAATTCCCATTCCCGTATCTTTAATCCGAATGATGGTTGCTAGAGCGTTTTGTTCGGCCACAACCTCAACTCCACCCTTCTCGGTATATTTAATCGCGTTGGACAACATGTTTTGTAGGATTTGTTGCAGTCGCTTGGCGTCTGTGTTGTGCAGTAACGGAGTCTCAGTTGGGGTATAGTTCAATGTAAGACCTTTTCTACTTGCAACGAGTCCGTTAGCGTCAACGACGGACTGAATCGTGGTCCGGATGTCAGTTTCTGATATCTCCGGGGCGAGTTTACCAGACTGGATTCTTGCTACTTCAAGGAAATCATTAACCAGAGCTAACAGCCTCGCCGTGGACTGTTCTATGTTGGTGACAAAGCGTCGCTCAGCTGGGTGCAACGCGTCAGACTCTTTAAGAAAGCTAACATACCCATTAATGACTGTTAGCGGTGATCTGAACTCGTGGGCAATCATATTCGTAAAAAGGTCGCGCTCTTTAAGTTGTGCTTCAAGCTGCAAATGTTTCTTTCTCCAGTCTATTTGCCGTGCAAACCAGTACGCCAACCCCATTAGGAACATAAAGATAGCTGTCAGGCCAAAGTAAGACTGTTGTCTGCGCGCGACCATAATCGAGTCAATTGTCGCAAAAGAATGTTCGCTAAATATGAAGTAGGTTTTGTTATCGTCGAGTTTTACTTGACGAGCTGCTTGCCAAAATCTCACATCATTTTGGTAAAATTCAACAATGAATGAAGAACCAATCTCTACGTTGGTACTTTCAAAGATATCCGTATTTGGTTCAGGTGTGTCGACGCGGCCTGAATCAAGTGACGCAACGATTTTAATACTGTCTGGTTCTGGGGTGAGAATGCGAATTTCAGTTATATCGGGATTCTCTTTGGCTATGCGTTCAATTGCCTGCTGCGCCTCTGAGATTTCGGCGACTTTAATCATCTCACCAAGTGTGTCGTGAAGAATTCCAATTCGGCGTTTTTCGGATGTCTCAATATTGCTGTATGCAGTATCAAAAAAACTTTGTGTAATGTAGATGAAGAGAATTGGAAAAACGAACACCAAAATACCAATAAAAAGCAGGTTGTTGTTTGATTTGAGAACAACCCAGCCTCTCTCTAACGTATTAAGTAGCTTTGAGATCATCAGAAAGAACAGGATTAATCATTTTCTCACGTTCGCGTAGACCAACCCCAAGCATGAGAAGAATTAGACCTAGAGCAAGAATTCCGAGTCCAACAATCACATTGTAGACATCAAGCGACTGCAAGGTGTACTGTGCAACTTCAGTTGAAGCTGGCGCACCTGAGTCAACTGGAGTAAAGGCTTGGGCTTCTTTAATGAACTTGAAAGGACTACTTTGTGCCACAATCCAGCCTGTG
>JAYTZG010000028.1:0-4456 GCA_043742005.1 Minisyncoccota bacterium
ACCTTTGAAGTGCAGGGGAAGGGTGCTTACGGCACCCTGCTAAAAGAATCAGGGGTGCACCGCTTAGTGCGCATTTCTCCATTCAATTCCAATGGTAAGCGTCAGACGTCGTTCGTTCTTGTGGAAGTGTCTCCTGATATCGAAGACGTCAGCGCTGTCGCTTTAAAAGAAGATGACCTCGAGATTTCCTTCGCTCGCTCTGGTGGGGCTGGCGGACAAAATGTGAACAAGCGTGAGACGGCTGTTCGCATTGTCCACAAACCAACTAACATCTCAGTTAATGCTTCAACCGAACGTTCGCAACAGCAAAATCGCGAACGTGGAATGGCGCTTCTGGCCGGGAAAGTCTTTGCCTTTGAAGAAGCTCAACGCACGCGCGAACTCCAAGGCCTCTCTATCGAAAAGACCGTCAAAATTGAGTGGGGGAGCCAGATTCGCTCATATGTTCTACATCCATACCAGCTTGTGAAGGATCATCGCACTAATACCGAAGTTCGTAATGTGGATGCGGTTTTGGGCGGTGATCTGAGCGCTTTTCTTTAAACTAAGGCCCGTTCATTACTGTGAGCAGTTACTTTTCCGGCATGATATAATAGAAGCATCTATGATTTATTTTGATAATGTTTCGAAGCTCTACAACGATGGACGCTCCGCAGCGCTCCAAGAAGTCACCTTTCAGGTAGCTCCGCGTGAGTTTGTTTCTATTGTTGGCCACTCCGGTGCGGGTAAAACAACACTTCTCAAGATGATTATTGCCGAAGATAAGCCAACTGGCGGTACGGTATTTTTTGAATCTCTCGATGTTCACCAAATTCCGCGAACCAAACTACCGAATTACCGTCGCAAGATTGGTACCGTCTTTCAAGACTTCAAACTCCTCCCTAACAAAACTGCTTACGAAAATGTCGCCTTTGCGATGGAAGCTAATGGCCGCACCGATGCCGAGATTGCTGAAAACGTACCGCAAGCCCTCTCTCTCGTTGACCTTGATGACAAAGTCTGGAATTTCCCGCATGAACTCTCAGGTGGCGAAAAACAGCGTGTCGCTATTGCCCGCGCGATTGTAAATCAGCCAGACATTATTATTGCGGATGAGCCGACTGGTAACCTCGACCCAATTGCTACCTACGAAGTGGTACAAATCCTCCGTAAAATTAATGATATGGGGACCACGGTGATTATGACTACCCACAACAAAGGAGTAATTGATGAAATTGAAAGACGAGTTATCACTATGGACGGAGGTCGAATAGTGCGGGATGACTCAAAGGGTAAGTACATACTATAATTGAGCTTATATGATGACAGGAATTCGAAGAGTAGTGAAGGCTGGATTTGTTGGGTTTTGGCGTAGCGCATATGTGTCGCTCGCATCTATTTTTGCTCTTACCGTAGCGCTGTTTGTGATTGGCGCCACGATGTTTCTCGATCAACTTTTGACCACCTCACTCAACGCTCTGCAGTCCAAGGTTGATATCAATGTGTACTTCAACAAAGAAGCTCCGCAAGAAGAAATCGACGGGCTCATTACTTCACTCGAAGCTTTGCCTGAAGTAGAGTACGTTACTCTCACATCTCGCGACGACGTTCTGGAAGAATACCGACAAAAGAACCAAAACGACGAGATTGCCATGCAGGCACTTGATGAACTCAACGAAAACCCGTTTGGAGCCAATCTTGCTGTGCAAGCCAAACAGACATCACAATACGAAACCATCGCCAAGTTCCTAGAAGAGCAGCAAGCTAATGAACAACCACAGGTACAAGTGATTGATGACGTGAACTTTGCCAAGAACAAAGATTCAATCGATACTTTGACAAATATTATTCATGCCATTGAACGGGCCAGCTTTGTGGTAATGATGGTGCTCCTTGTTGCGTCGGTACTCATTACCTTCAATACTATTCGACTCGCTATCTACACCGCTCGCGAAGAAATCTCCATCATGCGACTCGTCGGAGCAAGCAACATGTTCATTCGCGGCCCGTTTATGCTGCAAGGCTTCATGTACGGCTTTATTGCTGGGCTAGTAGCGCTTATTAGTTTCTACCCGATTATGGTGTGGCTTGGACCACGCACAGAAGCCTTCTTTGAAATCAACCTCCTCACGTACTACTTCCATAACTTCGGCTACATCTTCTTCGTGCTGGTTGGTATCGGTGTTGTGCTTGGACTTGTCTCGAGTACCCTTGCGATTGCTCGCCACTTAAAAAATTAGTCTTTCTTTACTCGTATGGCAACTACAAAAAAAGCGTCACTTAAACTAAAGGCGCCCAAGTACATTTTTGTAGTTGGGGGAGTTATGAGTGGAGTAGGTAAGGGCGTGACCTCGTCTTCAATTGCGCTTTTACTCAGTGCTCGTGGGCTCAACGTGACGGCGATGAAGATTGACCCGTACATCAATGTCGATGCTGGAACAATGAACCCAACCGAACACGGCGAAGTGTTTGTTCTTAAGGATGGTCTGGAGACCGATCAAGACATGGGGAATTACGAACGATTTTTAAATAAGGATCTCCCCGCCATCAACTATATGACCACAGGCAGTGTCTATTTGTCAGTGATTCAAAAAGAACGCAATCTCGAATACAAGGGTAAGAACGTCGAAGTGGTGCCAGACATCCCGCTTGAGGTCATTAGTCGCATCAAGAGGGCCCAGAAGGCCGCTAAGGCGGACGTTGTCCTTATCGAGATTGGCGGCACGGTAGGTGAATACCAGAACGTCCTCTTCCTCGAAGCTGTCCGCATGATGAAGACCGAAAATCCTCACAATGTGGCGGTGGTCATGGTCAGCTATTTGCCGGTTCCAGGCTCCATTGGCGAAATGAAAACCAAACCAACCCAGACCGCCGTCCGTACCCTCAATAGCGCCGGTGTTTTTGCCGACCTCATCATTGCTCGGAGTTCTGTGCCGGTTGACCAAAAACGCAAGGATAAAATTGCGACGTTTTGTAACGTGCGGGCTGAGAATGTGATTTCTGCACCGGACGTCTCCAGTATCTACGATATTCCCCTCAACTACGAAACCGACCAACTCTCACTTCGCCTCTGCCAGCAGCTCGGAATCCCATCTCGCAAGCCAGCTGATCTAGCGGCTTGGAAGAAGTTTGTGGTGCGCTCCAAAAACGGTGTTGATACCGTGAAGATCGCCGTAGTGGGCAAGTACTTCAGCTCCGGTGATTTTGTCCTTTCTGACGTGTATCTGTCGGTCCTAGAAGCTATTAAGTATTCCGCCTACTCCCTTAACCTCAAGCCGGAAATCACTTACCTATCGTCTCAAGATTTTTCAGATAAAGATAAGTTAAAAGAACTAAAGAAATACGACGGCGTCTTGGTTCCTGGCGGTTTTGGTTCAACTGGTATTGAGGGTAAGCTCAACGTAATCGAGTACGTACGCAAGCAAAGAATTCCATACTTTGGTATTTGCTACGGTATGCAACTAGCGGTCCTCGAATACGCCAAGAATGTTCTTAAGTTAAAGAACGTCAGTACCGAAGAAATCGACCCCAAGGCCGAACATCTGGTAGTCGGTATCATGGACGAACAGCGCGAAAAAATCGCCAAAAAAGACATGGGCGGCACCATGCGACTAGGGGAGTACGAAGCGGTCCTTAAAAAGAGTTCCTTGGCTGCCAAGGCCTACAAGTCCACCGACATCATTGAGCGCCACCGCCACCGTTACGAAATAAACCCTAAGTATATTGAACAGATAGAAAAGGCCGGACTCGTCTTCAGCGGCAAATCACCAAACGGCCAACTAATGGAAATCGCCGAGCTACCACCCGCAATACATCCCTTCTTCCTCGGTGTCCAATTCCACCCCGAGCTTATAGCCCGCCCGCTTGCACCGCATCCACTATTTACAGCCTTCGTTCGCGCCTCCTACGAAAGTAAATAGTAGTATCACTCCATCTGCGTTGTTGCGCTACAGACAAATGGACGCTCATCGTACAAGAAGTACGCCTCGGTACCATTTGCTTTGCGCGCCTAGCATCTGAAGCAATACTCCTATTTACTATGGATATTAAACCCTTTAAAGTACCTAAACTTTATGGTAGTCTAGTGGGCGCGTGGCTATGCCACGCGTTTGAAGCAAACACAGATCCCTTGCTGGATCGTCTAATGGTAGGACTACGGTTTTTGGTGCCGTCTATGAAGGTTCGAGCCCTTCTCCCGCAGCCAGTTCGGATTATAATATAATTTTAAATTATGCGAATACTATCCCCGGCAGATATGGCGCTTGATGCACGAGCACAAAAGATTCGAAAAGGAGAATTCAGGATCTATCTCAGTCTGTTCATTCTGGGTACAGTTTTTTGTGCTGCTTATATGCTCGGGTACTTCATTGATCTGCCTTACATTCCATCCTATCTGCATATTGTTGATCGAGGACTTATGCTGATAGTGGTATTTGCTAGCCTAGCTATTGGTTACTACGCTAACAAGAAAGGTGAT
>JAYTZG010000029.1:0-4399 GCA_043742005.1 Minisyncoccota bacterium
GTTCCTCCAAGTCGCACCACAGTGGATAGACATTAGTAAGCGCCAGTAGCTGGACTTGCTGACTTACCTTTTCGACCAGTGGCTTTTGGATTTCGCACGCATAGACACGACCAGTGACACCGACCCGTCCCGACAGAGATTTTAAAAAGTACCCACTCCCCGCACCAAAATCAGCCACGATGTCACCATCTTTTAAGTGAAAATGACTAGCGACAATTTCCGGCACCACAAAAGTACTGTCGAGTAATGTATTCATGGTTACATTATATATCGTTGGCTAGTCCAAACCTAGGTTGTAGTGTTCAAAACAAAACGGGCGGGACCTTGGTCCCGCCCGTTTTGTTATCGTTTCTGCCTCTAAACGAAGACAACGCTGGCGATTGAATCCCCGACCCTCATCTTCATCACTCTCACTCCTTGCGTATCACGTCCTAGAGTTGGCACGTCTTTGAGCGGCAGCTTAATCACTTGTCCTTTCTTACTCATAATCACCAGTTCCCCTTCCTTCTTTTCTTCGGCGGTAATCACAATTCCACAGACTACCTTACCGGTTTTTTCAGTTACTTTTACGGTCTTGATACCAGAGCCGCCGCGGTTTTGGACTTTGTATTCCTTGGCTGGCGTCGCCTTACCGTAGCCGTCTTCGGTGACGATTAGAATTTCTCGGTCTTTCCCGCCACTGGTGAACACTTCGGCAGAGACAATCGAGTCGCCCTTACCGAGTTTCATCGCGGTTACACCAGAGGCGGTGCGTCCCATTTGTCTAACATCGGCTTCTTTGAAGCGGATTGATTGACCGCCGCGGGTGACGAGCGATAGCTCGTCACCCGATCCTACGAAGCGCGCCGAAATCAGTGAGTCGTCCGCCTTGAGAGTAATGGCGATAAGTCCACTACGACGAACGTCTTTAAAGGAAGCCGCATCACTCTTCTTGGCTATACCATTTTGAGTGAACATCATCAGACTCCAGTCGCCATCCCATTCGTCCTTACGAACAGCCAGCACCGAAGTGACTTTTTCTTCAGAAGTCAGTGGCAAGAAGTTCATGATGGATTTTCCACGAGTAGCCTTTTTGCCCTCTGGGATTTCGTACATCTTGGTCTTGTACACTTTTCCAGCGTTAGTAAAGAAAAGTAAGTCGCTGTGCGCTGAGGTGGTAAGCAGGGTCGTGACCACGTCCTCTTCTTTAGTATTAAGGTCAATCACTCCAACGCCACCGCGCTTTTGCACCTTGTATTCTTCTGGGTTAGTGCGCTTCACGTAGCCACCTTGTGTCAGCACCAGCACACTTTCGTCATCCGGCACCAAGTCCTCTGGATTAAGTTGCTTCACTCCCCCCTTCACAATCTTAGTTCGTCGGTCATCACCAAACTTATCAGCCACTTCTTGAAGTTCAGACTTAAGGATAGCTAACATTTTAGCTTTACTCTTGAGAATCGCTTCAAGCTCTTTAATGAGCTTTTGGATTTCTTTGAGCTCATCTTCAATCTTCTTGCGTTCAAGTCCAGCCAACTTCTGCAAGCGCATATCGAGGATGGCTTGTGCCTGGATGGTTGAGAATTTAAATTCTTTCATCAAAGCAGCGTGGGCGGTTGGCACGTCTTTGGATGCTCGAATCAATTTAATGATAGCGTCGATATGGTCGAGCGCCTTCTTAAGACCAAGCAAAATATGTTCACGGTCTTGCGCCTTAGTTAAATCGTACTGAGTTCGGCGACGAATAACCTCAGACCGGTGTTTGATGTATTCTTGGAGAATTACCTTGAGCGACAGCGTCTGTGGAATTCCATCCACCAGCGCCACCATGTTGTAGTGAAAAGTGTCCTCGAGTTGAGTATGTTTATAGAGTTTATTGAGGACGGTTTGTGGTTGCGCGCCAGTCTTGAGTTCAATCACGACTCTAATGTCGTTGGTTGACTCGTCACGCATTTCTCGAATCCCTTCAATTTTTTTCTCACGCACCAAGTCGGCAATCTTCTCTTGCATATCGGCCTTGTTCACGCGAAATGGAATCGAAGTAATGATGATAGAAAATGCTCCCCGCTTATCTTCCACAATTTCCGCTTCACCACGCACAACTACCCCGCCGCGACCATTAGCATAAGCATGAGCAATATCCTTTTGATTGAAAGCCACAGCTCCTAGTGGGAAGTCCGGTCCTTTCACAAACTTAAGCAGGTCGTCAGTCGACGCTTCTGGATTATCAGTTAGGTGAGCGACCGCGGCCGCTACTTCGCGCAAGTTGTGTGGCGGAATATTAGTCGCCATACCAACAGCGATACCGAGAGAACCTAAGAGAAGAAGATTCGGGGCCGCCGCCGGAAGCACAATCGGCTCCTTCTTAGTGCCATCAAAGTTTGGTCGCCAGTCTACAGTGTCTTTTTCTAAATCACGCAAAAGCTCCTCGGCCACTTTCGACATCTTTGCCTCCGTGTAACGATAAGCAGCCGCCGAGTCGCCGTCGATGGAACCAAAGTTCCCCTGTCCAATAACTAGTGGATAACGGGTGGAAAAAGGCTGTACAAGCTTAACCATCGACTCATACACGGCCGAGTCACCATGGGGATGGAAGTTACCGAGCACGTCTCCTACCACCGTCGCCGACTTCTTGAACTTCGCCGTTGAAGTCAGTCCATTAAGACGCATTGAGTATAAAATGCGACGGTGTACCGGTTTGAGACCGTCACGCACATCAGGAAGAGCCCGCGAAGTGATGACCGACATCGCATAGTCGAGATACGCAGTTTCCATTTCGCCCGTGATACTTTGGACGACAATTCCTCTTTCAGGAGAAGCTGCTTGTGGCTCATTGGCTTCAGTCTTTTTCGGCATAAATACTCACTATTCTGGAAATAATAACTCGGCTAGTATAGCACATTAGTAAGTCACGCGCGGAGTGGATGTACTCATCGTCGTGGTGGCCCGCGGGACAACAAAAATGACAGCTTCTTGAGGAACTGTAGTCGAGGCACCACCGCTAAAGATCTGGCTGGATGATGCTACTACGCCAAAACCAGTACTGCTGGCAACCGACGGCGTAGAAGTGGCTTGTTCTTTAACGGATTCACGAACGCCGGCTACCTGCTCCTTAATCTGATCAAAGAAAGTCGAGAAGGCTTCCGGAGATTTGTCGGCAGTCACATTGCTCTGGAAAATTTCGTCTTTTGGTATCAAGACCAACCAGCCAACCAAAGCTACTACTGTGACAGCTCCAGCAAAACCAAAGGCGATATTGTCACGCACATGCTTTGGCTTGGTTCGCTGTTTAAGAAGCCACTGTCGCATACTTAACTCTTGATAACCACCACCTCACCCTCCATCGCACTCACTTCCTTGCGCTTAATTGTAAGCTTATCTACTGGCTTTAGTCCGTCTTCACCTTCTTCCTTAAGGAAAAGTTTGAGTGTTGCGGTGTCATAGTGCATCGGGATAATCAGCTTGGCTTCGAGTTTTACCGCCAGTTTACTTGCCTGCGGCACAGACAATAGGTCACCGCCGCCAATCGGGAGGAACAAAATATCAATGTCACCGAGTTCACCCAAAATCTTCGGGTCAATTTCGATGTCGCCAAGGGCCCCGAGGAACACGAGGTTCATCTCCTCCATCTGAACTTGAAAGATTGTGTTGTACGCTTCTTGTTTATCGTAGGTCGTCTTAATACCAAAACCGCGTGCCGTCACACTGCCCATTTCGTACTCCCCGGGACCATCAACTACAAACGGTTCTTTACTACCATGCGTCACTTGTTCAACACCATTAAAATCCGGATGCCAAAGTGTCACAAAAGCCACATCCGAGCCAAATTTCGTCGATTCGAGCTTAGATTTCTTAGAAATAGGGTTAAAAGCGAGGGTTGTATCGCCAAAGGACACCTTAAAATACTGTCCACCAAAATATGAAATAACCATAGTGGCTCTAGTATACGACAGCCGGACCGAAAGGTCACCCCCAGGGTATTTCCATTTTTAAGTGTAAAACAAGGAGCCTGCGACTATGTTTTTCATTCGCAGGGCGCAGTCGACTGAAGTCTCCTTAAAAATTAGGGCAAAGCTTTCGGTCCGGTATAGCCCCTTATTCTAAGCCATCAAAAATACTTGACATTATAGTTATAATATGCTAATATAATAAGGTTGCGAAGTTGAGGCGTCCGGGACTAACGGTCACGTCTTCAACTGGGGTGCATGAGAATTTCACCCCTGCAACACCGCCGCGCTGATTGCGTGGCGACCGATGGTCCTTTGGCACTTCGGGAGCCGAATGGGCGGATTCATTTCCGCTCGCTCCATTAACCCGTCGCTGCTCCACGGAGCTAGGCGGGCTGTGTAAGCCAAGGATCAGGGGCCGGCGGCGAGGGGTTCCCTCCACTCGCCGTCGGCTCCACGCCGCCGCTGGAAGCTGC
>JAYTZG010000030.1:0-10009 GCA_043742005.1 Minisyncoccota bacterium
GGTCGGCGCGGTGGTACTAGATGCGCAAGCGGCCGGCGAAACTTTACTGAGTCCAAATGCGTCTGAGTTTAGTGCGTTTGTTATGACGCACGCCCCGTCCCCAGTGTTGGTTCATTATCGTTTCAAAGACACTGAAGAAACAGTAGAGCTTGTTCCCGTCAAAGGTCTTGTAGTCGCCGAGCCAGAAAAGTACGTGGTCGGAACATCACTCGCCCTCGTCGAGATTCAGCAAAAGTCATTCTTTGATGCCATTGGTAGCGGATTTTTGACTACTGTTGATGGTTTCCTTGGGATTACCGTCGGCCTCGCTACTCTTATCAAAGACGCCTTTGTAGGACAAGCTGACCTCGCCAATATCGCCGGGCCCGTCGGGATTGTCGGAATGGTAGGGGATGCGGCTGCCTTTGGTATCGTACCGCTGCTAACTTTTACAGCCATTATTTCCCTCAACCTCGCCGTGGTAAACCTCCTCCCATTTCCAGCCCTTGATGGTGGACGTCTCGTGTTTGTCATCATAGAAGCCGTTACCCGCAAGCAAGTCCCACCGAAGTGGACAGGTTGGGTGAATGCGGTTGGGTTTATGCTGTTGCTGCTTATGATGGTCGCCGTTACATTTAATGATATAAGCCGATTACTCTAAAATATCCTATGCGACAATCACAACTTTTTACTAAGACTCGTAAGGAAGCACCGGCGGATGAAGTGGCGAAGAATGCGCAGCTGTTGATTCGGGCTGGGTATGTTCACAAAGTAATGGCGGGGGTGTATGCGTATACACCACTTGGTTTGAAGGTGTTGGAAAAAATTAAACAGATTGTCCGTGAGGAAATGAATGCTATTGGTGGGCAAGAGCTCATTATGACGAGCCTACAATCACCTGAAGTGTGGCAGGGAACTGGTCGCTGGAGCGACGACGCGGTTGATGTGTGGTTTAAGACTACTCTCAAAGACGGAAGTGAGCTTGGACTGGCGTGGTCACACGAAGAAGCGATTGTTTCGATGATGGCGCAGTACGTACACAGCTACAAAGATCTTCCTTTTAGCGTGTACCAATTCCAAACAAAACTTCGTAATGAGCTCCGAGCCAAGAGCGGTATTATGCGCGGACGAGAGTTTGTGATGAAAGACATGTACTCACTCCATTCTTCACAAGAAGATATGGATCAGTACTATGACAAGGTAATCGCTGCGTACAAGCGTATCTACGAAAGACTCGGTCTTGGTGATGATACCTTTGTGACGTTCGCCAGTGGCGGAGCCTTCACGAAGTTTAGTCATGAATTTCAAACCGTATGCGACGCTGGCGAAGATGTTTTATATATTAACGAAGACAAGACAGTAGCTGTAAACGAAGAAGTGCTTGATGACGCAACGGCAGAACTAGGTATTTCAAAAGATGAACTCTCGCCAGTGAAGACCGCTGAGGTGGGGAATATTTTTAAGTTTGGTACCGAAAAGGGAGAACAAATGAATGTAACTTTCAAAGATGCCGAGGGTATCGATAAGCCAATTTACCTAGCTTCATATGGCGTAGGTATCACCAGAGTGATGGGAGTGCTGGTAGAAAAGTTTGGTGACGACAAAGGACTTGTCTGGCCGGAGGCAGTGGCGCCGTTTAGGGTTCATTTGGTTGGACTTAATCTAGAGGACGGCGAAGTAAAAGACTGGGCGGAGGGTGTGTACGAATCATTTAAAGACGCTGGTGTCGAAGTGCTGTTTGATGACCGCATCGAAGCTCGCGCTGGAGAGAAGTTTTCTGATAGTGATTTGCTCGGCATGCCGTACCGTGTGGTAGTGAGTAAGAAAGGAAAGGAAAACGGAATGTTTGAAGTAGTCACCCGCGCCACCGGAGAAGTCCGCCAACTTACCGAGGAAGAACTGTTTGCAGATTTTGCTGGAGAATAACGTAAAGAAAAAACCGGTTCGCGATAGCGAACCGGTTTTGGTATTGCTTGGACTAACTCTAGTCCGTGGTGTCAGAACCATAGGAAGTTGTCGCCAAAAGAACCCAGACGTTCCAGGATATATCTGGGGTCAGATATGCGCGTACTCGACCGGAAAGTTTTAGTTGGATTAAGTCCAGAGATTTGTTGTTGGGTCCCCGCCTACTAGGGTAGTCGTGTGCCCATACCCGAACGTGCAAGTCTTTGCAGTTTGTGTCGAAGGGACCAAAGTCGGTCACCTCAATCATAATGTCTTTGGACTCAAGCTTTCCTCCTTCTGAGCAAGAAAGCATTGTGGACGAAGCCAACGGAAGCATATTGAGTATCTGTCTTAGCATTCCGTCTGAAACTTTTGTCGGATTACGAACTATCTGAATGAGTGGCATTTGTGTTCTCCTTTTCTGAGCGAAATGTACAATAACTGTATATAAAAGTAAAGTGAATGCACAAGTTGTCCATATTTTGGTGCTTCGATAAATACGTAGTACAATACGCGGAAATGAACGTTTTTACGCGACAGTTAAGTGCGCTGCTTTCGGCGGTATCGACCGATATTGCGATTGATTTGGGGACGGCCAACACTTTAGTATATGTGAAGGGAAAGGGGATTGTTTTAAATGAACCTACGATTGTCGCTATTAATAAGAAAACTGGACAGCTCGTCGCAGTTGGAAATGACGCCAAGGTAATGTTGGGAAGGACGCCAGCTCATATCGAAGTGGTGCGACCACTCGTTGATGGTGTCATCTCGGACTTTGAAGTGACGGAGGAAATGTTGGCGTATTTGATTGGTAAGGTGCGCAATGAGACGCGGTCTTTGATTGCTCCGCGCGTACTTATTGGAGTACCGTCAGGTATCACCAACGTTGAAATGCGTGCAGCGCACGACGCGGCTAAAAATGCCGGGGCGCGTGACGTGTTCTTGATTGAAGAGCCGATGGCCGCAGCCATCGGCGCCAAACTCCCGGTCGGTAAGTCAGTTGGCAGTATGATTGTCGACATTGGCGGCGGCACCACTGACATTGCCATCATCTCTCTCAACGGTCTGGTGGTTTCAAAAAACCTCCGGATTGCCGGCGATCATCTCAACGCGGCGATTTCTTCGTATATCCGCGATCAGTTCAAGGTCCACGTCGGTGAGAAGACCGCTGAGGATGCCAAAATCGCCCTCACAGCGATTTCCAACTCATCAAACGGGGGAAAGGACTTCGTGGTACGCGGTCGCGACGTGGTGACCGGACTACCGCGTGAAGTAGTTATCACCGACACTGACGTTCGGGACGCGGTGGCTGGTCATATTGATACAATTGTAGAGAATGTGCGGGCCGCACTTGAAATCACGCCACCGGAGGTAATGTCGGACATCATGCAACGCGGCATCCACCTCTCAGGCGGTGGGGCGATGATTCCAGGCCTGTCGGCCCTGCTTGAGCACGCTTTGCAGGTACCGGTGATTGTCGTGCCAGATCCTTTGCGCGCAGTCATTCGTGGCGCTGGCATCGTGCTAGAAGATCTAGATTCATATAACGAAATTTTGTTAGACCATGAAGGTTCATTCTCGACTCAGTTCTAAGCAGTCCAAGGAGAAGCGAATTGCGCGGGTAGTTTTTGTTGCGGTTATAGTTTTGATTATCGGCATGTTGGTGCCACGCATGCTTATGTTTGCGGGTCGCGTCGCCTTATATCCGGTGCATTCTGTCCATGCGTGGTATCAGCAATCAACGGCTCGTCTGCCAATGTATCTCAAAGATCAGACAGAATTGGTTAATAAGATTACCGAACTGGAAAACAAACTATCGGTCGCCGAAAGTACGAATCTCACTCAGCAGCGCCTCTATGAAGAAAATATGTGGCTGCGGCAACTGCTAGGGGTTAATCCCGAGGAGCGTATTGCGGCGGCGGTAATAGCCAGACCGACTGAGCTGCCATATGACTTAATGCAGATAGATCGCGGCGAGCGGGATGGTATTAAAGTGGGCGCGCCAGTGTACATCGGCATTGATAATGTCATTGGCTCGATTGTGTACGTGGCGCCGACGTACTCATTTGTGGAGTTATTTACCTCGCCAGGTTTTTCTGCAACCGCTTTTATTAGTGGTGCTGACGTAGTGGCGACACTGGAGGGTTACGGTTCTGGAGTGGCACGCGTTAGCGTGCCCCAGGGCATTCCGCTGGCGGTCGGAAACTTAGTCCACGTGCCGAGTATCAACCCCGGTGTGTTTGGCAGAGTAGAATTTGTTGAAAATCGCCCTTCTCAGCCAGAACAATACGGCTACATAACACTCAATAAGCCTATATCAGGTATCAGCTATGTAGCGGTAGCGCGCGAGGCGATTACGGTAGCTTCTGCCGAAGTGGTTGAAGAACGAGTGCGTCAGATTATGAGATATGCTCTTAAGGTCGATATCAAACATTTTACCACCGCGACCACCACTGCGTCGTCTACCCTTGAGCAACATGACGCTGCTGCTACTACCACACCATGAAACTTTTCCTTGCATTAGTACTATATTTTTTCATTGCTCTAATGGTCATTGAGAACCAGCTTATTGTCGCAGTACTTTTGGTGTTATGGTTCACCTTTAGGGTAAGTGCGGTATGGCTTTTGCCATTGGCATTTTTGCTCGATGGATATTTCGGCGCTTTTGCTGAAATTCCGTACATCTCTCTCGTTGCTTGTATTTGGTATGTAATAAGTGAGTACATCCGCCCGAGACTAATTGTTCAGTCAAATTCCTATGAGAAAGTTGCGTGATCGATATCTTTCTAGTGTAGAAGTAGAAGAGGTGTTGCTCGACTCCTCGAATATTTTAGCGTTCAACCAAGGTCGTATGGAAGGGAAGCGCGAGTTACAAATTGCCAAGAAAAGCGTACGCACAGTTGGTATTCTTTTTTCCTGTATCGCTGTGGTATTTTTTTACAAAATCTTTGACCTGCAAGTGGTGCGTGGTGAAGAGTTTAGAACTATTTCAGAAAATAATCAGGTCGATAAGGTGCATATTATTGCCGAACGAGGCGTGGTGTATGACCGTAATGGCGAAATGCTCGCGTGGAATGAAGTAGACGAAACTGGTGAATATGATTTTCCAATTCGTGCCTACACTGACCGGCTGGGACTGGGACAAGTGTTGGGTTATGTGAGTTACCCAAAGCGTGATAGTAAGGGTTACTTCTTCCGGACGGACTATCTAGGTCGTAGCGGAGTTGAGCTGGCATTTGATAGCACTCTCAAAGGTCAAAACGGTAGCAAGGTGGTTGAGGTAGATGCTTTGGGCGACATAGTTAGTGAGCACGAAATTAACAACCCTGGCAACGGTTCAGAACTTCGCCTTTCGATTGACGCCGAACTCTCTGAAGCGATGTACCAGATTATCGCGTCTTCAAGTGAGCGTGCCGGTTTTCGTAGCGGCGCAGCCGCGATTATGGACGTGAAGACCGGCGAACTTTTGGCACTGACCAGTTTTCCTTCGTATGATCCCGAAATCATGGCTGATGGTGATGACGTCGCGACCATTAATTCATACAATAGCGATGATCGATTGCCGTTTTTGAATAAAATTATTGGCGGCGCCTATACTCCAGGTTCCATTGTGAAGCCATTTGTGGCGTATAAGGCACTAGAAGAAGGAATCATTAGTCCCAGCAAAACTATTGTTAGTAACGGGTATATTTTGGTGCCAAATCGATATGACCCAAACCACCCGACCCGTTTTAACGACTGGCGAGCACACGGTCCGATGACGATGCGTGAGGCGATAGCTTTTTCTTCGAACGTCTACTTCTACACAATCGGGGGAGGGTTTGGCGATCAACCCGGCTTAGGCATTACTAAGATGGCAGAAAACTATCGCCGCTTTGGTCTGGGCTCACTCACCGGTGTGAATTTGGCACAAGAACAAGAAGGAGTCGTGCCTGATCCGGCCTGGAAAAAAGCTACCTTTGATGATGACTGGCGACTAGGCGACACCTACTTCACTTCAATCGGGCAGTTTGGTTTTTTGACTACACCGATTCAAATGCTGCGTGCTTATGCCGCACTAGCAAATGGCGGTACACTGCTCACTCCGCATGTGGAGAGAGGTGTATCAAGCGAAACAAAAGACATCGGTCTCAACCCTGAGCATCTACGAGTGATTCACGAAGGGATGCGTAAGACGGTGACGATGGATGGCGGTACGGCGCGTGGACTGGAGCGTAAAGATGTCGCTGTGGCTTCCAAATCCGGTACGGCTGAAGTCGGGGCTGGCAACGCCTATGTAAACTCCTGGTCGGCCGGTTTCTGGCCTTACGAAGAACCTCGCTTTGCCTACATTCTGATGATGGACCATGCGCCGCGCAGTAATGCACTCGGAGCTGGTCGGATTATGGGTGAAGTCATGGAGTGGATTAGTGTTAATAGACCAGAATATTTCAAGGCGGAGTCGCAGTTGGAAACAGAAGTAGAAACCACACAATAAACAAAAGTTGACCGACCTCAGTTACTGCGTATAATTGGGGGAAATTTTTACAACATTATGGACACACAAGCTTTTCTGACCCCTGAGAAATTCGAAGAATTAAAAAAAGAACTCGACCACCTAAAAACCGTTCGTCGCAAAGAAGTGGCAGAGTCACTCGAGTACGCTCGTAGTCTCGGAGACCTATCAGAAAACGCTGAGTACCAAGAAGCTCGCGACATGCAGGCTGCCATCGAAGAACGAATCGGTTACCTAGAAAAGACTATCAAGGAAGCCAAGATTGTCGCTCACGAAAAGCATGGTGACGTCGTCGGACTCGGATCAGTCGTTTCTATCCAAAAGGACAAGGATAAAGAAAAGCGTGAATACACTATTGTCGGTTCAGACGAAGCCAACATCCACGAACACAAACTCTCATACCTCTCACCACTTGGTGAAGCCCTCATGGGCAAGAAGAAGAGCGATGAATTTGAATTCGAGACTCCTGTCGGAAAACAAAAGTACAAAGTTTTGAAAGTGGAATAAACGTCCATCTACTTCGTTACTTCCTTCGCTCGCAAGTTCACCGTACAGAAAGTACGACTCACTTGCTCGCTCAGTCGCGCCTCGTATCTGGACATTTCTCCACTCTCAAAATACATGCAGCAATAAAGTATCAAAAAGAAAAGGCCAGCACAAGTGCTGGCCTTTTCTTTTTTCACTCCATACGCTAGGATAAGCATTACTTATGTTTTGGGCAGATACTATTGCTGATGAAATGGAACGGCGTTATGCAGCACAGATTGCCGTCGGCGAACCGCTGGTGGTTCGTGACGAGAAGACAGCTTCAGGACGAGTTCATGTAGGCTCACTTCGTAGTGCGTCGATGCACGCGCTGGTGGCGGATGTCCTCCGGAGTCGTGGTCACAGTGTAAAGTTTCTGTTTGAAATAAATGACTTTGACCCAATGGATGGTATTCCCAGCTATCTCGACTCAGCTGTGTATGAAAAATACATGGGTGTACCGCTCTGCAATATTCCATCTCCAGTTGATGGCTTTGCAAACTTTGCTGAATACTACGGGCAAGAATATGTAAAAGTACTAGATAAAGTTGGTTTTGGTGCCGCTGTCTACCGAGCTAGTGAACTCTACCGCAGTGGCGTGATGAACGAGACGATTCAAAAAGCGCTCGAGCGTCGTGCGGTAGTCCGTGATATTTATTTCCGTATCTCAAAAAGCGAAAAGCCAGAAGATTGGTATCCTCTCAACGTCATTTGTGAAAACTGCGGCAACTTAAGTGCGACCAGGATTACTGGCTTTGATGGAGAGCTTGTCGACTATACCTGCAGCTCAGATACTATCGCTTGGGCCAAGGGCTGTGGGCACTCTGGTCGTATGTCTCCGTACAATGGCAATGCCAAATTCCCGTGGAAGCTTGATTGGGCAGCAAAGTTTGTTGCACAAAAAGTAAACTTTGAAGGAGGAGGGAAAGATCATTACACCAAGGGAGGTTCACGTCAGGTGGCGGAAGCTATCTGTCGCGAGATTTTTGACCATGAACCACCCTATGGTGTCTTTAATGAATTCTTCCTCACCGGGGGAAAAAAAATGTCTTCTTCAAAGGGCGGCTCAGCCACTGCAGTTGAAATGGCAGAAACTCTACCATCACACATGCTACGTCTCTTACTCCTCCGTACGCCAATTAATCGTCAAATCGACTTTGACCCGGATACAGATGCGATTCCTGTTCTCTACGACCTATACGACAAGCTGGCGGAGAAATATTGGAGTGGAGTGCGTGATGATGATTCGCAAGTGTTTACCTTCAGTCACTTGCCTGATGAAAGAGCAGACTTACCAGTTCGCTACCTGCCACGCTTCTCCCAAGTAGCCTTCCTGGTACAAATGCCCCACATGGATATCTACGATGAAGTAGCCAAAATGAAAGAGTCAGAACTTACTGATGTGGATGTAGCAGAACTCGACGAGCGCGTGGTTTACGCCAAGCGCTGGCTCAAAGAATACGCCGACGATAAATTCATCTTCACGCTCCAAGAAACCATCCCTGAAGCGACAGCTACCCTTACCGAGCCACAGCAATCAGCCCTCAAACTCCTGTCCGATAAGATTGAACTCCTAGAGACCATCGACGGTCAAATCCTGCACGAACTAATCCATGAAGTAAAAACCGAATCAGGCCTCACCCCCCAAGAATTCTTCGGTGCCATCTACACCGTCTTCCTCGGCAAAAACAGCGGTCCAAAAGTCGGTTGGTTCCTAAGTACCCTCAGCAAAGACTTCCTACTAAAACGACTTAGAGGCGAGGAGTAAGCCCACCGTGGTGTCCTGCTCGACACGCGTTCAATTTTCCTCACGAAAATTGCCGCTATGCTCGAATAAGAAAAACTTGAAGCCTGAGCTCCGAGTTTTTCTTATTCTGCGCAATGTCTCCCAAAACATCACGCTGGGCTTATTCTGAAACCTAAATATGATTATTAGTTCCACCATACTGAATTACAGGTCTCCCATATAGCTCGACATGGTATCATTATCATCATGAAGACAAGCTCTCTGCAGACATTTTGGCTCGTTGTTTTGGCCTTAATTACTTTTTTATATTTACTAGCAGTCTAACTCGTCGTGAGAGATTTTCTCTTTTGTGAAGGGGGAGGGGCAGCAGGTTGCGGGGTCACAAGTTTTTTTGTTTTACCACTTACAGCAATCTTCGGTTTAATCACTTTTGTTTTCAGTGACTTATGCAAACGAAAAGAAAAGCTTGCTAGTCTTAACAAGAGTGATAATTTAATTATTAGTAATTGGAGAAATTTAAGCTTCTGGTCTAGGGTACTTTTTAAGATAATTGTAATCCCTCCTTTAATCCTACTTGCACTAGGATTTGCAATGGCCTTATTGGTAAATGTAACTTTACCTTTTTAGATACAAGGATATTTGGAAGCACACGTAGTGTTCTGCGAGACATTGCGCAGAATAAGAAAAAACCGAAGCTGTGGCTTCGGTTTTTTCTTATTCGAGCATAGCGGCATTTTCTGTGGGAGAAAATGAACGCGTGTCGAGCAGGGTACTGCGGGTGCTTCTGTCACCAAGTTCTCCTTTTTCGTCCTTTTCACCAACAAGTGTGTATAACTGTGGTTGTGGGTGGGGGAAAGTGGTATAGAATGTACGAGTGGTGGGAGATAGTGGTATACTTCGTGAGAAGTATGTCAAAGTCGGTTTGGTGACCGTCCGCAATGATCTCCACATTAATTGTGGAAGGTCACCAGACCGACTCGACTATCAAGATTATGTTAATTGGCGAATACAAGCATACGTTGGACCCTAAGAAAAGGCTGTCCTTGCCGTCTAAATGGCGCAGGGAGCTTGGGAGTACGCTTGTCGTCACACGTGGACTTGATAACTGTCTCTTCGTATATCCGCTCTTGGAGTGGGAGAAAATTACCGCGAAAATCGGTGAACTCCCACTCGGGCAGGCGGATACAAGAAGCTTCAATCGATTCTTCTTGTCGGGAGCCACAGAGGTGGAGGTGGATTCAGTTGGACGTATTCTCGTGCCAGACTATTTGAAAGAATTTGGAAAACTAGAGTCAAGCGTTGTCTTGGCCGGTATCCAT
>JAYTZG010000031.1:0-9961 GCA_043742005.1 Minisyncoccota bacterium
TTGATGGTTTCTGGCTTTGTGATTTCGCCGTGAGACCATTCAAGAATCGTCTCTGGTGAGGCGAGCTTGAGGTTTACCGCCGAGTAATTCGTAGGAATCATTGGCGGCTTTTTGAACTCTGTTTTTTTGAATGTAGATTCAGTAGACATAGGCAAAGACATTACGCGTTCTCATAATTACGTTTCGGCACATCTTCTCGTTCGAGCTTCACATCAAGAGCAAGGCCACGGAGCTGGTTGAGTAGCACATTAAATGCCGCTGGTGTGTGGGGGTGAGAAATCTTCTCGCCACGCACGATAGCGTCAAAGGCGGCACTTCGCCCGACAATATCGTCAGACTTGATAGTGAGCATTTCGCGGAGTGTGTAAGCAGCACCATAACCAAGGAGCGCCCACACTTCCATTTCTCCAAAGCGTTGTCCTCCGACCTGCGCCTTACCTCCAAGCGGCTGCTGGGTGATAAGAGAGTAGGGGCCAATCGATCGCATGTGGATTTTGTCTTCCACCATGTGGTGGAGTTTCAAAATGTACATGAATCCAACAGCTGTCTTTTGTGCAAAAGCTTCTCCAGTGAGACCGTCACGAAGTTGAATCTTTCCGTCAGTTGGAAGTCCAGCAGCAGTCAGTTCGGCTTTTACGTCAGTTTCTGATGCCCCCGCAAATGGTGGCACGATGGCTTGGTAACCAAGGGTGTGCGCGGCCATACCGAGGTGGAGTTCAAGAATCTGACCGAGGTTCATACGTGATGGCACACCAAGTGGAGTGAGGAGGATATCGATTGGCTTGCCGTCTTCGGTGTAAGGCATATCTTCTTCAGGAAGGATACGTGAGATAACACCCTTGTTTCCGTGACGACCAGCCAGCTTGTCTCCGACTGAGACATTACGTACTTGCGCGATAGTGATGTGGATTCGCTTGATGACACCACTTTCGAGTTGATCTCCGTTTTCACGTGAGAAAATCTTTACGCCGATGATACGTCCGCGCTTTCCAGCTTCAAGACGAAGTGAAGTATCTTTCACATCCTTAGCTTTTTCACCGAAGATTGAGCGGAGAAGACGTTCTTCTGGAGTTAGTTGGGTTTCTCCCTTTGGAGTTACCTTACCAACGAGAATGTCGCCTGGGCGGACTTCAGCACCGATACGGATAACACCAGTTTCATCGAGGTTGCGGAGCTTTAGCTCAGACACGTTTGGAATATCGGGAGTGGTTACTTCTGGACCTAACTTAGTGTCGCGAACAGCTACATCGAGCTCATCGAGGTGAATAGTAGAAAACTTACTGTTCTTGATGAGACGTTCAGAAATAATAATCGCATCTTCGTAGTTGGCACCATTCCATGACATGAAGGCCACGAGCGCGTTTTGTCCTACCGCAATCTGACCGTTGTCAGTTGAAGAGGTGTCAGCGAGCAAGTCGCCGCGCTTGACCTTTTGTCCAAGCGATACAGCTGGACGGTGATAAAACGCTGAGAAGTCGTTGGTTCGTTGGAATGAAGTCAGAGTGTATTTCTTGTCCTTGCCTTCTTTATTCTTAACCACGATTCTTTTAGCATCCACTTCAGTCACTTCACCAGCTTCAAGTGCAAATAGCACCCGGCCGGTATCACGAGCTGACATTCCTTCTACACCAGTAGCCACAATCGGCGCTTCTTGCACGATACAAGGAGTCGCTTGTTTCTGCATGTTTGAACCCATGAGTGTACGGTTGGCGTCGTCGTGGTTGAGGAAAGGAATCATTGAAGTCGCTACAGAGAATGGTTGGTTGGTCGCGATGTCCATGTATTCGACTTCTTCACGAGAGATTACGCGTGGTTCGCCCTTCTTTCGAGCTTCGACGAATTCTTGTTTAATCTTTCCCTTCTCGTCGATTTCAACCGCAGCGTGAGCGATGTTGAAATGTTCTTCTTCATGAGCGTTGAAATACACCACTTCGTCAGTCACTTTTCCCTTTGCTACCTTGATGTACGGAGTCTCGATGATTCCAAAACGGTTAACGCGAGAGTACATTGAGAGACGAAGAATAAGACCGATGTTTGGTCCTTCCGGAGTGTGGATAGGACAGAGTCGGCCATAGTGAGACGGGTGAACGTCGCGCACTTCAAAGCCCGCTCGTTCACGAGTCAGACCACCTGGTCCAAGCGCTGAAAGCGTACGGAGGTGTTCTACCTCAGCGAGAATGTTTTGTTGTTGTGAGAATTGTGAGAGTTGGTTGGTGGTGAAGAATTCCTTGATCGCCGCTTGGAGTGGTCGCGGGTTAATGATCGCCATTGGGAGTGAAGTTTCTGCTTCGATGGTCGACATACGATCTTGAATATTTCGCTTCATGCGGGTCATACCGACACGAACACGTTGCTGGAGCATTTCACCAAAGTAACGAACACGCCTAAAACCTAAGTGGTCGATGTCGTCTGGGAGAGCTGAATTGTCGTGGTTACTTTCGATGATGTGCTTCAAGATAAGTCGAACATCGTCAGTCGTGACAGTTCGCACATCAGTTGCCTTCTTTTCAGTTGAAAGACCGAAACGGTTGTTGAAGTGGTGACGACCGATTTCTGATAGGTCGTATCGTTCTGGAGCAAAGATTGAGTTCACGAAATCACGCGCGTTGTCGACAGTCGCGAGGTCACCATCACGCAAGCGACGGTAGATTTCAATATATGAATCGTCGATAGTCTTGGCTGGATCCTTGGCAATAGTAGCTTTGATGTACTCTTCGCCGCGAGGAATATCCTTCACGAGAGCAATCATGTCCTTTTCGGTAGTGACACCAAGAACACGTAGGAGTGAAGAAATTGGGAACTTCTTCTTACGGTCAATTTTTACGTAGACCACACCATCAGCTTCGGACTCAACTTCTACCCACGCACCGCGGGCTGGGATGATTTTGGCACCAAACAGCGTCTTGCCCTTACTTTCCGAAGCGGTAAAGAAAATACCGTATGAACGAGCCAGCTGAGGCACGATAACGCGCTCCACACCGTTGATGATGAAGGTACCATTTTCAGTCATCACTGGGATGTCTGCCATGAAGATTTCCTGTTCCTTATCAGATTCAAACGTTTTGTTCTTGAGCACTACAGTCGCGCGCAAAGACGCTTCGTAGGTACGCTTGTTTTCTTTAGCAAACTCTGGTGTGTACTTTGGTTCACTAATTTCGTACTTCTTGAACTGCAGCTCAAACTTCTTGTCTGAGTAGTCACTGATAGGTGAGAACTCCTTAAAGACATCCTTGAGCGCAGTTTCAACAAACCATTTGTATGATTCGCGTTGTGGTTCGATGAGGTCTGGTAGTGGTACACGTGGCCCAGCACTCTTTTCAAAGCGCTTTTGTGGCAGGTGCCCAACTGAAACTCCTTTTGGATCCATACACTTAAAACTTATTCAAAACAAAAAGAAAATACACGCAAAAGCGCTATTCATTCAATTTGTTTTTACCGGATAAATAAAATCATCACTCCTGTGATATTACTTACGCGGATCTTTAATCTCTCACTCACAACTCACCCGAGATCGCAATCTTGCGTTTGTGCGGGGATTATACAGGATATAAGTATTTATGCAAGCTTATTTTATGTATTTACACAAAAGATGAAAATAAAAGGCCGTCGCTTTGCGACGGCCTTTGCTTTCAGGCAAGAACAGATTTCAAATAGCACTAATGGCTTCTGCTACATCTCTTGTCTTTTCAATATATCCGCTGATAAGTCTTGGTGGCAGAATGAGATCTTGGGGGTACCCAGGCCACTTGGACTTATTCTTGGGATACTTCTTTTTAGCCTCTTCAAGGGCCGCATACCACTCTGGATAATGTTCAATGATGTAAGAACGAATAATGTTCTTGTCAGCCAGTCTACCTTGTGGATCGATAAGACCCAGCTCGTCAGGTGAAACCGAGTCAACAAGCATCAGTCCATCGTCGAAAGTAGTCGCAAGCTCGACCTTGCCATCAACCAAGAGGAAGTTTGCTTCAGAGCGAAGGAACCCGTAGAAGAACTGGAATAGTTTGTCCACAAATGGATAACAAATCTTAACCAACCACCACTCACCATGTTTTACGAGCATTCCAGCTTCTACATTAGTAATATAGCGGTCAGCATCTTCGTACTTGGTTGAACATTCGACAAAGGGCGGATCCATCACCGCCATTTCTTTGAGCCCAGGGAAGACAAGTAGGCGCTCGATCTCAGCCTGAGAGACTTCACCTTTCTTCCTACGACCAGTCTTGATTCGACCAAAAAATTTCTTGGTAATCATTCTCCGGCTAAGCAGTTCGACAGGCAACATGGTACCAACTGCGGCTTCACCGTAGTCAATATTAAGCGCTGGAATATTCACCGGCTTCACACACATTCGGGCCGATGATACGTCGTGAGAAAGATAGTGAGTATTGAAACCAGCGTTGTTAAGCGCCTGAAACATACGGCCCGCAATCGCACAACGAAGTTGTCCAAGCCCCGGAAACAAAACCGGTAGCGGCCCCACATCAAACACCGACACGCGGTCGCTGAAGATAAAGTACACTCCAGTAACTTCACCCTTGTCACCAAGAGTTTTCCAAATATCTTTCGATGAGCCACGTCGTTCAAGAACATGAGTAGCCATGAGCTGTTCCTTTTCAAAGCCAAAATTGGCAACAATCTACATCATTTGTATAACACTGACAAAAATATGCAAGTAAGTATATGAAAAGGGCCGCACCTGCAGTGCGGCCCTTTTCCTACTTGCTCCGATACTTCTCTATCTCCTTGTGATTCCCTTCAACCAACACTTTCAGGACGACGCGACATATTATTTACCTGTGGTACTTTTCCGCGACAAGTGCCTGGGTAGCGGTGTCGTAGATGCCGGTAGGAGCTAAGCGCCAATATAACTGGAATTTAATCAGTGCAGCCTTAGTACGTTCTCCAAACAAAGTGCTTTCAAAACCAGAAGAACCGGATCCTGACGAAGCGACTATGAACCCCGATTCATTCAGAAAGCGTTGCAACTCCTTCACGATTGGATGTTCTGTTCCCAGAGAAAGGTTGGGGGTGGAAGAAAGTCTGATAGTTTTGTTAGGTACGGTAGCTTGCGGTGTGGAACCAGAGCGTTTTTGTAACTCAGCTTTGAGAAGAGCGATTTGCGCAAGCAGGCTTTCTAAAAGCTTCATCTGTTCAGATTTATTTACAACCTTAGTAGGGATAGCTGGTGTGGTACCACCCCCTTTAATATATGCCATCGTTGCGGCGTCAAATACTCCGGTAACTTTTATTCCATGAACCTTTTGATAAGATTTTAATACCTTGACAGTATCTTTATCCAAAAGATCATCGACTTTTTTTACTTTACACCCTGAGGCTTTCAAGAATTTTTCAAGTGTAATAACAGCAGGATCCTTCGCATTCAAGGAGAGATTTTTTGTAAGCGAAACGGCCAATCCTTTAAGTTCAGCGGTTGTTGTGGGTGCAATCTTCTTACAAAGTGGAGCAGAACCCCCACCTCCTCCACCCCCACCACCTCCGCCACCAGAAGCAGCTACTACTGAGACGGTACGGGTAGCATAGGCCGTATTAGCGTTATTGTCAGTGACAGAATACACAATATTGTAAGAAGCAACGACAGCTGTGTTTACCGTACCAGTGGTACCAATTGATGATGTAAGAGTGCCGTCAGCTGCATCCAAAGCAGTAGCGCCCGCGTCTGTATAAGAATTCCCTTGCGTTACCGACGCAGGATTACTCCCAATAATAGTAATCACAGGCGAACTATCCGGATCGAGCGTACCGTCGCTGTTAAGCCGGACTAGTCTGTCAGGGGTAGAAGTGCTATTACCATTAAGACTTAGGAAGTTACCTGCGACGATAGTTTTGCCGTCGGATTGAAGAGCTACAGAATTTACATTATCGTCAAACCCAGTACCGAGATTGGTGTTAAAGGTCGCGTCAGGCGTACCGTCGCTGTTGAGGCGGATAAAATAATCAGGAGTAGTTGTACTTCCATTAAAAGCTGTGAAGCTTCCTCCCACTAAAACCTGTCCAGCAGATGAAGTTGTGGTCGTATACACTGGGCCGCCGCTAAACCCCGTACCGAGATTGGTGTTAAAGGTCGTGTCGAGAGTACCGTCGCTGTTAAGGCGGACTAACCTGTCGGGTATCGCAGAGCTTCCATTTAAGGTTGTGAAGCTTCCTCCCACGAGGATTTTTCCGTCGGATTGGACTGATATGTTGTACACTGAAAGGTTAAACCCCGTACCGAGATTGGTGTTAAAGGTCGCGTCAGGCGTACCGTCGCTGTTGAGGCGGACTAACCTGTCGGGTATCGCAGAGCTTCCATTTAAGGTTGTGAAGCCTCCTCCCACGAGGATTTTTCCGTCGGATTGGACTGAGGTTGTTTCTACAGTACTACTAAACCCAGTACCGAGATTGGTGTTAAAGGTCGCGTCAGGCGTACCGTCGCTGTTAAGGCGGAGTAATTCTGCGTTGTTAAAAATGCCTATTGAGATAGTAACGCCCCCAAGTAAAATCTTGCCGTCGGATTGGACAGCGATTGCGTTTACCACTTTACTGGCAAGCCCCAGATTGTTGTTAAAGGTCGCGTCGAGAGTACCGTCGCTGTTGAGACGATATGCATCAGATCCTCCTGCAGTCAAAATCTTTCCGTCGGATTGGATAGCGACGGTATTCAAGTTTGAGTCTAAGCCTGTACCGACATTAAAAAATGCCATTGCTCTTGGTCCACTTCCAAAGAAAAAAGCTATACCGATTACGACCACTGCCGACTTAATAAATACTTTATTCATAAAATGCAAATACTAAATTACTGGTAAGTAAACTCCCTTGAAAACTAACATACTGTGATTATATCATGCGACGTTTACTGAAAAACGTCTTTCCAGACCCCAGGCATCATGTCAGATTTGCTCGCTTTTTTTCAATTTCTTTGTGATTACCCGATAAGTACACTGCGGGTACTTGGTATGTCTTTTTTTTGTATACCAGTGATTCCGGTCGAGTGTAGGTTACGCCTGAGGTGGCGCGGTCGTCTTCGAGAGATTCGAAGGTGCCGAGTACGCCTTCAATCTGACGCGCAGTCGCGTCAATAATCGTCAGAGCTGGTAGCTCACCACCAGTTAAAATGTAATCGCCTACACTCACCTCCTCTGCTCCAAGAATTTCTTTCACCCGCGCATCAATTCCTTCATAACGACCGGATATAAGTACGAGATGGTCATACTTTTTTGCGTACTCTTTTGCTAGCGCTTGAGTAAACACTGTCCCGCGCGGTGACATTATAAGTGTCTTTACCTTATTCTGATCTTTCTTCTTCCCCACTGCTTTCTCCCACGCTTTGAGGATCGGCTCGGCGTACATCACCATCCCCGGACCACCACCGTAGGGCTTGTCATCAGTCTTCTTGTGTTTATCCTTGGTAAACTCTCGCGGATTGTAGTACTTCACCTCAATCTTCTTCCCTTTCACTTTTGCTCCTTTTCCTTTATCAGTCTTCTGGGCACGCCCAAGCACACTAGCGTCTGTATACGCCTGACAGACTTCTGGAAACAATGTAATAACGTGAAATTGCATACTATAATTTATCTTGATACTTTATTAATAGCTTTCCTAGTTGTGAGTGCAGCGGATTTGGTAAGTTATTAAGTGTAACCCACTGTAAATCTGAATGTTTATCAGGCTCATTGTTTACTACTTTTTCTCTTTCGACTAGCACTTTATATCTAAAAGAAATCCAGTGCGTTTTTTTACTTTCATGTTCACGGTGAATTTCATCAAATCCCAAGAACTCTATATTAAGAGAATCAACTCCATACTCTTCTCTGACTTCCCTCTTTACTCCTTCAATAAGTGCTTCGTTGAATTTAAGACCTCCACCCCCAAAATCCCAACAACCGTGCTCATCACGACACTGTTCGCTTCGTCGACAAATGACGTAGTTACCTTGTCCATCGTGGCACTGAAAGGAAATAGTAACGCCTGTAAAATCGGTACCTTTAATCATTGGAAAATCCTAACATAAAAGCGGCCAGCCCTGTAGGACTGGCCGCTTTTATGTTCTGTTATATTCTCAAATCTTCGATAGCCTGGTCTAGGGACTTCGTCTCCGCTACTGGATTATCTTCCTTCATTGCTTCTGACATTTCACGACTCATTCCTTTGCCGCCTTCTGGTTCATTAATCTTGAGGTTTACGCGGGCGTCGTGCTTCATTCCTACCACTCGCAAGAGCGTTCGGATTGCTTTCGCTGTATTACCTGAACGACCGATAATCTTACCCATGTCGTCGGCGTGGACGTCTAGCGTGAGGAGGACTCCCATTTCATCTACGGTGCGGTTGATGTTTACTGAATCCGGGTGGTCTACGAGAGCTTTTACTAAAGCTTCGAGAAATTGCTTATCTTCGTGCATATCCATACATCTATTTCTTATCTAACTGGTAAGCGGGCGCCACCACAAGTGTGCCGTGCTCTAGGTAAAATCATACGAGAGTAGCTCGTATCAGTCAACGGGTCTAAAGTGTACTATTAGTCGTCTTCGGCGTCGGTTTGTGCTTCGGTCTTAGCATCAGACTCATCTGCAACCACTTCTTCAGCAACCGGAGCGGTCTCTGCATGGTCAGTTGGATCATCTTGATCAGCGACAACTTTCACTTCAATTGCGGCAGCTGCCGCTACTTCAGCATCCTCCTTAGCCTTGGCTTCAGCCGTTACCTTAGCCGCCGCTTCGTCAGCCGCTTTCTTGATGGCTGCTTCGTTGATAATTGGAGATTTCTTTGGCAGGACGTTCTTCTTCTTGCCTTCAATTATCTTTTGACTGACGAGAATATTGTGAAGAGTGTCTGAAGGTTGTACACCTTTCGCCAACCATTCTTTAGCTTTGGCACCATCAATTTGAACGTGGTTCATCTTAGGATTGTAAGAACCAAGACGGTCGACATGCTTGTCGCTCTTAACGCCAGTTCGCTTGTCAGTTACCACAATTCTAAATGACGGATCATTCTTGCGGCCCACTCGTTGTAAACGCATCATTAACATAAGTGGGGCCAGCATACCAGATAGCGGAAAAAGGTCAATAGTGATAAACTCTGCGCATGAAAAATACTCACGAAGGGCCGATTATGGTTCGTGGTAAGGGTGTTGGCTTTGTGGCCCACCCTGATTTAGAAGAAGATATTGTTATTGAACGGGAAAACCTCGGCTTTGCGCTTGATGGCGATATTGTGGAAGTTGAGCTCAAGAAAAAGGCCGCTGATAAGCGCCAAGAAGGCGTAGTCACCCGTGTGGTTAAGCCAGCCCACCGTGAACTCATCGGTACTGTCAAAGAAAGACAGGAAAATGGTCAGCCGGTCAAATTCGTTCAACCAGACAACTCCCGCATTCATATCCGTCCGATTCTACCCAACGCCACCTCAAATGACGTAGGTATGAAAGTGGTTGTGGAAATCGAAAGCTGGAAAAATGCTTTGCTCGACCCTCTAGCAAAAATTACCGAAACCATAGGTCGCGCCGGCGATCATGAAACTGAGATGCAAGCCATTATCCGGTCTGGTGGATTTTCCAAGTCATTCCCTGACTCAGTTCAAGAAGCCGCTCACAAACTCTATGAGACTAAAGAGCAAATATTTTTAGACGCTCTCAAAGACCCTAAGCGTAAAGACCTCCGCGGTATTACCACCATGACCATCGACCCGGCTGACGCCAAGGACTTCGACGACGCCCTCTCTTGTCGCACCCTAGAAAACGGCAACATCGAAGTTGGTATCCATATCGCAGACGTCTCGCACTACGTCGTCGATGGCCAACCGCTTGATCAAGAAGCGCGTGAGCGAGCCACTTCGGTGTATCTCGTCGATCGCGTTATTCCGATGCTTCCCGAGGTCCTCAGTAACGACCTCTGTTCTCTCCGTCCTAATGAAGATCGTCTCGCCTTCTCCGCTGTCTTTGAACTCGATAGCGATGCACATATTCAAA
>JAYTZG010000032.1:0-9853 GCA_043742005.1 Minisyncoccota bacterium
GCCTCAATTGAGCACATAACGAGAGATGATACACAATTCTCTGAAATGGTATCAGACACTAGGGAAAGACCTAGCCGCAAAGGATAAGACAAAAGAGTATTTAATCACTCCTTGTCGCTGTGATATTTTAATTGTATTCCTACAGCTCGCTACAGCCTATTTCTCCCCTAGGAAGGGGTCGAAATATGCTAAGCGCCTGTATATTTTCGTAATAGTCGCGCTTATGCGCTCGTTTACTCAAACAAAAAGGTCACCTCTCACCAGGCGTCTTTTTTGTACGCTATGGAGTGGTCTTGGAATTTTTCTCGATATAGTCTGGGGTGGGAACATTCTTGTTAATACCAAGACTGGTTAGACTGGAGGTGAGCATATTTATCACTCCCCAAAAAATAACGATAGTGACAAACGCGAATACACTGTATAGTGCGAGGTTCTTGGCGTTCTCTCGCCCCTCTTCTTCAGCCCCACCAATAACAAAGTATCGGATAGCATTGATGATAAAGAAAAGAAACGCTAGCCCGATTAGAAAAGGAATGAACTTATCGTTGATGAAAGTGAGAAGGTTTTTGAAGAAATTTTGTAAGCCGTTACCGGTCGCCGCCGGCGCCGCTCCTTGCGCTAAAGTTAGGACGGGGAAGACGACAAAACCGAGCGCAATCAGATAGATTCTTTTCATATAAATAAAGTATACCGCGCCGTTGCAATAAACTAGATAAGAGTATACAGATTGACTTTTGTTTTGTATATGACATAATCTAAAAAGACTGGATTGTCCAGTTGGGTGCTCTCAAAGGGGAATTATCATGAAGTCGACTGAAATAGCTCTCGTCTGCGGGTTTGTCCTCCTAGTGGCAGGAGCCACGGGAGTCTCGCTGCATTACGCACAGGCACTACAGACGCCAGAGCCAGAAGTTTCGGCGGAGACAACTCAGTTGGTCGAGACAAACGAAACTATCGCGATGGTTTCGCCGGTTGGCGCACCGCAAGCTGTCCGCGTCATCGTCGATTCGATGGGTCATTGTCTATGGATACTGACCCGCGACGGCAATCAGCGTGCCTGTGAAGACCAGTCCGACTGGAAAGGACTTCCGACAGAAGTCGATAAAGGGCAGTTCTTCAAAGGCAAAGTACTCGACTAAGTGATCGCCGCTCAATGGTAAGTCAATCCAGGGCGCTGTAGCAATACAGCGCCCTTTACTGACCCCTTACATTTTTAAATTAAATTTGCTATAGTGCGGGGCACTTGCGAGATGTTGCCAGGCATCCGCCGTCCGCGCGATCTGAGAAAAGCGTATAGCTTTTCTCCCGTTTTCGACCGGAGGGAGAAATGAGTCGATGTTTACGAGACTCAAGGGTTGGCTAGAAATATACGCCAACTTCGCAAGTGCTGATTTGTGCGTATGCACAAAATCCGCGCTTAGCTCAGTTGGCTAGAGCATTCGACTGATACTCGGAGGGTCCTAGGTTCGAATCCTAGAGCGCGGACAAAGGACGTAAACACAGAAAAAGACATGACTTGGGTCATGTCTTTTTCTGTGTTTACGAGAAAGCAAACTGCTTTGCTTTCGGTCCTTTGTCCGAGCCGCAGGCATGTTTTTATTTCATTCCTAGAAATAAAAACGGCCGAGGCGGGGTTGAGAACACTTAGTAGATTTGAAACGCAGTAAACAAATATACTTAGTGATTCGTGACGACAAATAATTCAAGAATGCGCGAGCTAAAAGCTCTGCCTTGCGGCAGAGATTTTCCGTTCCAAAGGAAACTCCGTTGTGAGCTTGTGAAGAGGAGTTAGGTAGCAACCTGCCCTGCGGCAGGTTTTGCTTTATCGTGCTACTCTAGATAGAGAAGTCCTAACAATATGTATGGGACCGTTCATAAAGAGGATGAGGATATGCGTAAATTCTTGTTTGGCTTCCTGCTCGCTGCTTTGTCCTTTGAAGTTTCAGCCCAAACCCTGTTATCCGAACAGTTTCGTCTCGAGGACGTAACTAGGCAACCTCCCCTCACTGGGCCAACGATAGCCGACGTTCAAATCGTTTTGCAACTAAAGGACCTGCAGCTAGATTCCAACCGATATCGGCTAGATTCGACTTCATATGCAACCCTTAAAGAGGCGGATTTGTGTCGAACTTATCAGCAGTGGGTGATAACCACTCCGCTCAATCAATGCCCCGGTTTGACCAGACGTGTTCGTCCGGCGGTTAGGCTTTTGTACAAATTTTGATTTGCTGCCGCGGGGTTTACTCCGCGGCAGTTTTGCATTCTGTATCAGATGGTGCTGAGTTAGAATTCGATTCGTTTAGAAAACAATAATAATTATTTTCATATTTTTAATAGCACTGAGATAGCTGAGACATATGGATACTAATGAAAAATACGCAGTGTTAGAAACCTTACTTAGGTGCAGGATGTTCAGCTGCAGACTAGTCTGTACGTTGTCTTAAGAGAGTCACGCCTTTTTTCAGAATGATTACTGATAGTATCGTCATACTGATTGCGTATGACGTGTGTAGGATTTGCCCAAGCAAAAAAGAGTTTTGGTAAATGGGAAGTGGGGTTGCTAAGGTTAAGAGTTGTATGAGTTCAGGGATGAGGTAGTAGAGAGAAAAAACACCAAGAAGAGAAACAATGACAAATGCAACCACCGCAATTATGACGCCAGTTCTGGCAAAGGCGCGGACCAGTAACGCCAGTAGTGTGGTGACCACACAGACCCCCGTTCCGAATAAAATAGGTCCGTAGTCAAAGCGATACGTAAATTCGTCGCCAACCCATTCTACTATTTGAAACGTAAAGAAGTACGTCGTAAGTGATCCAATTAGTAAAGCAATAACTCCCTGCAAGAAAAGAAGCCGTTGGATAATTGTAGTATTCATATGTAAATTATATCATTGGTGAGATAAGATAAGATAAAGGCAAAAATCTCACTTTTTACTTGTAGTGGTTTTTAAATCCCAATATTCTTAAGAACTCTGCCCCCTAAGTTTTTCATTTGCGATAAGCGGGCAGATATGATTTAAATAAAGGAGACATGGAGAAATACTATGGATAGCGAAAAACACAAAATCTTAAAATCTCTAGCGGGGGGGGCGATAGAGAGACTTAAGGAATTGCCACAACCGGTAGTGCGGGTGTGCGGCCCGCTCACCAGTGGTGGTCTTGGGTATGATGAAAATCTTAAGCTCTTTATGAAGTCGGAAGCTATTCTCAAAGAGAAGGGCTACACGGTCTTTGACTACTTTGAAGGTAATCATGACGAGCGGCAGATTGTCGCTTTGAACATACCCTGGGAAGAGGTAATGGAGCACTACCATAAGCCCATCCTTCTGGCTGGACTCATAGATACGGCTTTTTTCCTACCCCGCTGGCGTGAGTCAAACGGCGCTACGTGGGAACATGAATTCATTACCGAACACACCAACACAAAAGTCAGATCTTTCCCAGCTGAGTGGTTGGAATGACAAGGTAGGGCGCCAGTAAGCTGGCGCTCTTTTTTAAATACCAATACCAAGCCAATATTGACTTTTAACAATATTTGTGATACTATATAAACAGTAATTTCAACGCACCAAAAAGGAATTCCCGTGCACAAATCGATCTTTTCCATACCGCTTCTGGCTGTCGCTGTGATCGCCACGCCAGCTCGGGCTAGTGATAAATCAACCGACCCGGTCAGGGGATTTAATTTGGCCGATGTTCCTGGGAGTGAAGTTGTGCTTCCCACTAACACGAAAGCTGAACTGCCTTCGCCGACCTTCGGTATGGCGACGGAAGAAGTTTCGTCGCCAGTTTCGTTCGGCGGTACCGTCGTGTCGAGGTACATATTTTCGGACTTATATGTGCAGACCGATTCGCCGACGGCTCAGGTTTGGGTCGAAATCGATACCGACATTATCGGCATCAAGGGCTGCTCAATCGATCTTTTTGCTTCGCATGGTTTTACCACCACTGTTGGGCGGGAAGTCGATGTCGGCGCGTCGTGTCGCTTCGACTTAGCCAAGGATGTGAATGTCGAGCTTTCGGCTTCGCGTTATATCTTGGGCGGAGCAACCGATATCACTACGCTCGTTGCGAAGGTTTCGCACGGGCCAGTCGATGCGTCGGTGACGCAGTATATTGTCGATGGCTCTGAGCCGGACGCGACCAAAGTCGAGCTCGGCCTCACCGTCGAGCCGGCCGAGCGTCTGTCGCTGCGCGGTGTGTTCACCTATGAGCACGGCTTCGGTCTCCCTGACATTTATGTCGGAGGAGTTGAAGCCAACTATGCCGTCACCGACCATTGGGCGCTAACGTTCTCTGGGTACGCCCCGATTCATCGGGCAGCTGGGGATCCGCGCAGCTCCGAGGTGGCTGTCGGAGTGCAGTTCAACTTCTAAAAAATCCCTCACGGGTGGCCGCGGGCGAGTTTATCTCGACCTGCGGTCTTTTCTATTGCATTTATTTGGGAGGGGCAAAGTCCTTTATGTCGGAAGGAATTTTTTTTGATTGTTCTGACAAGAATTCAGATTGCAAGGCAAGATCATCGGCGACTTGCCTTAACTCAACTGTAATGTTGTAAACAAAAACAGAAAAACCGGCGACGAGCGTCCAGGCAAGATAGGGGAAAATCTTAAAAGACTCCAGCGAGCGATTGTTGTTTTTATTTTTCATAGATTATTCATTATAACATTATCTTTCGTAGGCTTAGCTTTGTTTCCAGGGATTTGGTATATTTGTCCGATAGATAGACATTGCCAAACAATATGACAGAAAAATTCAAAGAGTATTTTAAAGGTAAAAAAGTGACCGTTATGCGTATCGGTCTGTTGGGTCGTGGGGTGGGCGATACGGCCTATATGGCTGAAGCAGGGGCGGTGATTACAGTAGTTGATGCGGCTTCGCAAGAAGTTATGCAACCTTCAGTTAATGCGTTGGTGCAATATCCAAATGTTACTTTCAAGTTCGGACCTTACGACTTTGCTGATTTTGAAGCTGCCGACCTCGTGTGGGTTGGAGCGGGAGCACCACTTGATGAGCCGGTGTTAGAGGCTTGCCGCGCCGCGGGGATTCGCCTCGTGCAGAGCGCAGCGTTGTTTGCGGAACTTTCTGGTATTCCGATTGTTGGTGTGACTGGTACACGCGGCAAGTCAACCGTGACGCATATGATTCATCACGTCCTTAAGGAGACATTCGAAGAAGAGATTTTGCTGGGCGGTAATGTGCGCGGACTTTCCAACCTACAACTACTAAATCAGGTAGAGGAAGATTCAATTGCGGTGATGGAGCTTGATTCGTGGCAGCTTCAAGGCTTTGGCTGGGCGAAGCGCTCACCGCATATTGCGGTCTTCACGAACTTCATGGAGGATCATATGAATTATTATCATGATGATATGGACGCGTATTTTGCGGACAAAGCGAACATCTTTCTCTATCAAGGCGAAGAAGGAGTGTTGGTGACGACGCCGGAAGTATTTGAACGTGCGAAAAAATTATCAGGCGCCACACTTGGTCAGGAAGTCGTATTGGTCGACGAGTCAATAATTCCTGAGGATGCAAATCTCGCGATGCCGGGCAGTCACAACCGGTTGAATGCGGCACTGGCGTTTGAGGCTCTAAAAGCCCTCGGACTTTCAGAAGAAGAAATTTTTTCTGGACTGGCGAGCTTTCCGGGGGTCGAAGGACGTCTGCAGTATCTGGGTGAAATAAATGATGTGAAGATTTACAATGACAATAATGCGACTACACCCCAGGCGGTAGTGATGGGGCTGCGAGCGGTGGGGAATAGTGACGATAAAGACGTCATTCTGATTGCTGGTGGAGCGAACAAAGGTATTGATCCGCAGGTGTTGGTTGATGAGATACCAAAGTACTGTAAAAAGGTGGTCTTGCTCGCGGGCACTGGGACAGACACGATTAAGGATAAGATTGAGTGTGAGGTGGTGGAGAGTATTGCTGACGCAGTGACGTCCGGACTGGCCGTAGGTCAGCCCGGCGACATACTCCTATTCAGTCCAGGCTTTGCATCATTTGGAATGTTTAAAAACGAGTACGAACGCAATGATGAATTTTTGCGGGTAGTCAAAGGACTGCAGAGTTAAGTTTAAAAGAATGGCCTGAGTGCGAAGCGCCCAGGCCATTTATTAGGACAAAACCATGATGATGGTATTTCTCCGGGAGGTTTTGTTCCGCCTATAACTAGAAAGACCTTTTGTCTCATATGTGCAAGGACCTTCATGGCGAATGTTTTCGTCTCGCACTCCGTGATACATAAGGTCATGACGGATGACTTGAAACAAATCAAGTGCACCAGTGTCTTTGTCAGCAAAGACATGAGGCGGAAGCTTGAGGAAGTACTCGATTAGAGGCTTCGCTTCTTCTTGGTCATGTTTGAAACAAGGTCCACAGATCGAGCCAACTACTAGGGCTTCAATATCCTCTGCGCCATCGTGCCCACCAAGAACGGCATGGAGCGCGTTACCGACCACGTTACAGGGTCCAGTAAGAGCGGGCCTGCCGCCATGAGCTAGAGCCGCTCGCCCAGTCTTCTTGTTGGTAAGAATAATTGAGGGACAGTCAGCGGTTTGAATGATGACGGCTGATCGGGGTTCGAACGCAACCGCTCCATCCCAATAGCACAGGTCGCCGTATTTTGCTGGATAAACGGACTTATGTCCTTTCATCGTATGGTTCCCAGCCACAATGAGTTGGGCGATTTTGCCACGTTCGGCGCCATGCAAAATCGCTTGATCAAAAGACAGCTGAGGGTTATCTAGGATTCGGGGCTGCTCGCCAAAGATATGAACGGTACCAAGCCCGGTAGTGTGTGTTGATTGCCAAGACATGTAAATCCTTTCCAAATACTGTTCCGCTGGTGATAATATGCTACGCTGTTTGGTATGTCAAAAGTTGAGCTTAAGGATATTTCCCGGATTCATTTTATTGGGGTTGGGGGGATTGGGATGTCGGCGCTGGCGCGGTATTTTTTACATGATAAAAAGGCGGTGAGTGGATCTGACCGAGCACCGAGCGCGATTACAGATGCTCTCGTAGTCGAAGGGGTGCAAATTTTTAGCGAACAAGTAGCGGGGAATATTTCAAGTGACATTGAACTCTTTGTATATACCGAAGCGATGGCGCAAGACCAAGAAGAGATGGTCGCGGCCCGAGCGCTGGGGGTGCCGATGGTAAATTATTTTGAAGCGCTGGGATTGGTCGCCAATCCCTACTATCTAATCGCGGTAGCAGGGACGCACGGCAAGACCACAACTACTGCCATGCTTACAGATGCTTTTGAAGCGGCCGAAAAAGACCCGACCGCTATCATTGGTTCGCTGCGAAGCAAGACCAAGAGCAATTTTCGGGCAGGTAAAAGTAAGTATGCAATTGTTGAGGCCTGTGAGTACAAGCGTGACTTCTTGCACCTTAAGCCCGACGTGCTCGTGATAACTAATGTCGAGTACGAACACACCGACTACTACAAAGATTTAGCTGATGTTCAAGATGCCTTCCGCACCATGGTTAGTCAGGTCAACGAAGGTGGGGTAGTGGTGACTGATACCAGACACCCCAATATCATTCCGATTATTAAAGACGCACCGGTTCGAGTGATTGATTACATCGAGTATCTCGATATGCAGATTTCGCTCAAGCAACCCGGCCTACATACACGTATGAATGTTGCTGCTGCTAAAGCTGTGGCTATGCATGAGAAGCTAGATGAGGTGATGGTTAATGAAGCTTTGTCAGAGTTTGCTGGTACGTGGCGGCGGTTTGAATACAAAGGTGAATTTCAGGGGGCGCTAGTGTACGACGACTACGCTCACCATCCAACGGAACTGAAGGCGACTTTGTCTGGAGTACACGAGCTTTATCCTGACAAAAATATCATCGCTATTTCTGAACTGCACACGTATTCCCGTACTGAGAGTTTGTTTAATGACTTTGCGAAGATAACCGCACTGGCCGACCAATTTTATTTCCTACCGATTTACGCCGCGCGCGAAGAAAATACTATGGGCGTGTCCGTGAAAGAGTTGGCGGTAAAGTCTCTTGAATATAATCAACGAACCTCGTATGTGCCAGCCTACGAACTGATGATTGATACACTCAAGCAAACTGTCACAGACAAGGACGTAATTGTATTTATGGGCGCAGGTAACATTACAAAGTTAGCAACGCAATTACTTGAGTCGTAAGAAAATTAAAATAAAAAGAGCGGGAACCGTGAGGTTTCCGCTCTTTGATTAGTGCAGGTGAAGCTTAATTTTCACCTGCCAATGTTTCTTGTGCTTCAATGTGCTGGTGAATGTTGATCTCGCTCCAATAGATTATGAAGAAACAGGTAGAAAGGCCCCCTGACAATATGACACTCGTGGTCAGATTGGCGTCGGTAGAGTAACCTCCCCATAGCGACAGAATGCCGAAACCTTCGATCACCGTCATCTCCAGGAAGGTTCCAAATGCCACCCACCTCACCATAGGAGCGGTTGATTTGAAACGAGCCTGTGCTATCCGACGTGATGTAAGTATTGCGACATACGTTATTGCCGCTACTGTGCAGCCAACAATCAGGAAGGAGACAACAGCTTCGGTCGGACTCCAGTCTGCAAATTCAGCCAGCATAACTGTCATGGGACCACTGACAAGGGCGTCAAGAGTGACCGCAATCCAAACAATAAACCTACGCCCACTGTCCTCGGACACCCTAAGTATAGTAGCAATACCTTTTGATATGCTTAGGTAGGGAATTTTCCCGCGGGCTTTCCAACCCACCTCGTACATCAGAAGGGTGACAAGGACAAATCCAGACGTACCAATAACAGGGGCAGTTAGGGGGTATCGACGTACTAGCTCCCAAAAGAAGGTGAAACCTGCACCAATAAAAATAATGTGTAGCAAGGCAATCGGTAGGGCCCAATTGAAGAAGGTAATGGTCGTGTCCCGAAATCTAGAAACAGTGGCAATCGTGACATCAATCGTCAGGGCTGCCCCGAGAGCGACAGCTGGCAACAGGAGAGGAGAAATTTCCATCTGTCCGTCCTTTCAAAAAACAGGGAACAAAATACCCTCTGAAAATAGCACTTTCTGAAGTAAAGTCAATTTCGTAACCTTTTTCCTGGGATCATACTTATAGCAGGTACACAATTTCATATCCAGTATCCAGAGTGTGGGGGAGGGATTTGACCCGAGGGGTGGCAGATTTATTTTCTTGAGAAAACCAGCTCGGCCCGCAGCCGGCTGATCTCCATCTGCTCGGCGCTCACGGGCTTGCTGTCAGCGCCTTTGAGTTTGCCTTGGCGCTGGGCCTTGACCCAGTTGAACAGTGTCTGGTCAACCACCCCCAGCGTTCTGGCAGTCGCTGCGATGCTCTGGCCACCCTCGACCAGCCTCGCCGCCTCTTGCTTGAATTCGAGCGTGTAGCGCGCTCTTGTCGTCTTCGTCATATCCGTTCTCCTTGTCTGAATTGAACCACTCAGCAAGGGATACGTTTTTCAGCCGGCGGGCGTGGCACGAACCAGCGGCACATTGACAGGCTTATCCAGGCGGGCGTTTTGACCGAGGGGCCACGTCGGGCCAGACAGCGCTCCATCAAAGCCAACACCGGCTATTTTCTGTTCGATGAGTTGCGAAGCATCGCGCTGAAAACTTTCGCGCTGAAAGAGCCGCTACAGGCCGCATTGCAACCCTTCAAGGACCAGATTCAGGAGGCATTTGTTTCGTGACTGGCCTGGCGCACGATGTGCTCGTGGTAGCCGGCCACGCTCACCTTAAGCACCCGGCACTGCACCGAGATGGGCCAGACCTTGCGGTGGCGCCCGATGAAGGCGTACTTCACTTCTGGCCTTTCGCGAAGTACGCCGTCGCTTTTCCCAGA
>JAYTZG010000033.1:0-9786 GCA_043742005.1 Minisyncoccota bacterium
CTTGAGCATCTTCGCGTTTGGTGTCTTCGCCTAGGTTTGCCCGCAGCGCATTTACCCCCATGCCATAGAGAATACCGAAGTTAATGACTTTGGCTTGGCGACGCATATTGGGTGTCACCTCTTCCGCTGAGACACCAAACACGCGCGACGCTACCCCACTGTGAACGTCTTCGCCGCGACGGAAGATTTCAATCATGGTTTTATCTTCGGCCAAAATAGCGGCGATGCGCAATTCAATCTGCGAGTAGTCGATAGCGACTAGTTCATAACCTTTAGACGCAGTGAAGGCCTGGCGTATTGCCATACCCTCTTTACTCTTCACCGGAATGTTTTGAATGTTGGGATCCTTACTCCCCATGCGGCCGGTCACTGTGCCCGTCTGCAAAAATGTGGTGTGGAGCTTGCCGTCTTCGCCCACCAGCTTTGGGAGAGTATCGATATAGGTAGAGACAAGTTTTTGCAGTTCGCGGTAACGGAGAATGTCATCGATGATTGGGTGTTCACCTTTGAGTTTTTCCAGTTCAGATTCTTTGGTTGAGCGCTGACCGCCGGCGGTCTTTTTGGCATTTTTGATTTTTAGTCCCAGGTTGTCGAAAATAATATCCCCGAGTTGCTTTGGTGAATTAATATTGAATTCCACTCCGGCGTGCTGGTAGATGCTTTTCTCAAGTCCCGAGAGTTCTTTGTGTAGCTCTTTTGAAAGCTCGGCTAGGTACGGCACGTCGAGGGTAATACCGTTTTTTTGCATCATTTCAATGACGGGAATCAACGGCTGTTCAATATCGGTAAAAATATTTTCCAGACCTTGTTCCGCTACTTTCGCTCGCAGGGCCGCGACTGTCTCGCTCCAGCCATTCACTTTGAGAAAAGAGCGGCCGTAGTCGACAATGTCGTCGTATGACGCGTTGGTACGTTCACTCTCAAGCAGCCAAAGTAAAATTGCTGCTTCTTTAATTTCTTGTGGCGAAGCGTCTTCTGTCGCACTACCGCGTACCTGTGCGCCCAGTTCAAACAATTTGCGCACCCGGTCGGTCACAGTACGGAATCCAAATTCCGAGAAAAGATTGAGAATAGCGGTGGTGTCGGCGCGCTCTCGCCACTTGGTATCAGCCACATCAAATGACTCCATCGCATCAATCCGGATGGTCGCCAGCATTTTGGAAAACTCGGCTTCTTCTTTATTGTCTTTTAGTAAACCAATGATGCGTGGTGTGAGGCCAAGTTCTTTGAACGTCGCTTCGTCCTTGGCAAGGGCTTTGTACATCTTTTCGATGGTGCCAAATTTTGAAATAAGAATGGTTCCCGTCTTTTCACCAATACCGGCGATGCCCGGAATATTATCTGAAGGATCACCACGAAGGCCTTTGTAGTCTGGCACTGAAGTGGGAGCAAACCCAAACCGCTCTTTTACCATCGCTTCGTCGTAGAGAATTGTATCTTTGATGCCTTTTTTAAGTGTGTACACCTGTACGCGTTTTTTATCGACACACTGCAGAGTGTCCATATCGCCAGAGGCGATAATCACCCGCACGTCTTTATGTTCAGCCATCAGGTGCGCGATGGAACCGAGCATGTCATCGGCTTCAAAACCAGGTCGTTCAAAGATCGTTACACCAAAGGCGGCGAAGATATCGCGCGACCGTTCGATCTGCGCCACGAGTGATTCGTCAGTTTTTGATCGGCCAGCTTTGTAGCCGTCAAAGGCAGTATGGCGATAGGTTGGTTCGGGCAAGTCAAAGCAAGCGACCATGTAGTTTGGCGCGAAATCCTCGATGATCTTAAGGAGCATTGTCACCACACCGTAGAGCGCGCCAGTTGGTTCGCCGGTGGGTGAAGAGAAGTCCGGGAGCGCATGGTAAGCCCGATGCAAAATCGCGTGCGCATCCAAAATTACTAATGTCTCCTCCTTAGATTTAGCCATGTCGAGTAATTATACTTAATTTACTCATCTGCGCGCCATTTACTTATGAGCTAGAAAGCGTTGCAGTACGAGTAGTTTCGTCGGCTACTTCGAGAGTTAGATTGATGACTCCAGCCGGCAAGGCGTCCTTGATTTTTTCAGCCCATTCAATACAAACCAGAGTATTGGGTGTGTTTAAAATCTCTGAAAAACGTAGCGGGCCCAGCTCTGAGATGTCGTCAATACGATAGGCATCCATATGGATAAGGGTAGCAAATGTATCGTCGTTAGTTTCGTACCCTTTCATTATGGTGAAAGTTGGGCTGGTGATTTGTTCGCCCACTCCAAGCAGCTGTCCGAGAGTTTGGACGAAGGTGGTTTTGCCAGCGCCGAGGTCACCATGCAGTGCTATTACAGTCGCGTTGTTACTGGCGGCACTCTTTGCTAAAGCTAACACTTCTGCTGCCAAGGACGGTAACTCCTCCCTGGCTACTACTTTAGTTTCATTCATAGAAAAGACTGTACCAAATTGAAAGCGCCGTGAAAAGCACATGGTATTATTAATCCATCATGGTTCAATTTGACGACACATTTTCTGGCACCAAGATGAGCGACATTCGGGCGCAAGAGGAAGAGCGTTATCTCCAGTCAATCGCGCCGCAGTATGGGTTTGACTACATATACCTGCGCGGTTACACCATCAACCCCGAAGCGGTTGCTCTACTTCCAGAAGCTCAAGCCAGGCAACTTAATGTGGTGTGTTTTGATATTAAGCAAAAAGATGTCTTGGTAGGTGCGAAGAATCCCAACGACCCGCGCTTGCAAGCGGTTATCGCTGACTTGGCCAAGCGTCGATTCACAGCTCATCTCTATATCTGTTCAACCCAAAGTTTAGAACACGCTTGGGACCGCTACAAAGACATGGTTGACTCGACGTCGGGTAAGAAAGGGGTGTTTGAAATCAGTCCAGAGGACATTCTCCGGATGAAAGAAAGTATTAAAGTGAAAGAGGACATTCCCAAACTCATCGCTGAAATCAGCGGTACTAGTAACATTCGTCGTATCTCTGCTACCCTCGAACTCATCTTCGCTGGCGCACTAGCTCTGCGCGCTAGTGACATCCATATCGAACCAGAAGAAGCCGGCATTCGTCTGCGTTACCGTTTTGATGGTGTTCTCCATGATGTGGTTGATATCGATCCATACATTTACGAACGAATGATCTCTCGGCTTAAACTACTCTCTGGCATGACCCTCAATGCCAAGAAAATTGCCCAAGACGGACGCTTCACTTTTGACACTGGCGAGAAAGACGTGGAGATCCGCTCTTCGATTATTCCCGGAGCAGTTGGTGAGTCAATAGTTATGCGTGTCCTTGATCCGAGTGTGGCTAGTTTCACCATGGAAAATCTCCGCCTCAATCCATACATCAAAGAAGCCATCTTACAGCAAATCAAGAAGCCAAACGGACTTATAGTCACTACCGGTCCGACCGGTTCAGGAAAGACGACGGCTCTTTATGCGTTCTTGCGAGAAGCACATAATGAAGGAGTAAAAATTATCACAATCGAAAATCCGGTTGAATACAAACTTGAAGGGATTGTTCAGACGCAAGTCTCCGCTGACTACACCTTTGCCTCTGGTCTGCGCGCGGTACTGCGTCAAGACCCCGACATTATTATGATTGGTGAGGTTCGTGACCTTGAAGTGGCTGAGACGGCCATTCATGCCTCCCAGACCGGACACTTGGTATTCACCACCCTTCACACCAATAGCGCCGCGGCCGGCTTCCCTCGTCTCATGGACATGGGTATCGACCCTCGGACTTTTGGTACTTCCCTCAACATCATGTTGGGCCAACGTCTGGTTCGTGTCCTTTGTACTGAGTGTAGGGAGGCTTACTCTGCATCCGCAGACGAAAAGGCAGTAATGCACATTGCGCTACAAAATCATCCCTACCCACCCACCATTCCAGAAGAAGTTACTCTCTACAAAGCTGTTGGTTGTTCTATTTGCGGCGGCACCGGATACAAAGGTCGGGCAGGAATCTTTGAAGGAATTATTATGGATGAAGCAGTGGAAGAAGCGGTACTAAGAGATCCGCGAGAACATATTATTGTCGAAGCCGCGCGTCCTCAAAAAATCCCGTCCATGCTCGAGGACGGTGTTGAAAAAGTACTACTCGGTATCACCTCGATGTCCGAGTTGGAGCGTGTTGTAGAACTCCCCCAACCCGACGACGTTATAAAGCCCAAAGAAACTACTCCAAGTGAATCCACCGACGACTTCTTTTCTCACATCGTCATCTAGACCAAAGTAAAGGTGTTCAAACACATTTTTAAAAAACTGCCACTTGCAATATATTGCAGTGGCGTTTTTTGTCGGGGTCAATACTTCATAAAAATTTTTTATGGTACTGTCGGAGGCAGATTGGTTAACTCTTCGACGAGTCGTTGAGCAACCTATGGTGCTTTCCAGAATATAACTCTCTAAGCAAGGCTTCCGCATTGAAAGTGAATGCCGCGCTAAGGTAGTTTTTCGCATTCTTGCTACAAGGCAAGCGCCAAAAACCCCTCGCAACGCATCCAAGTTGCTTAGAGAGTTATCGTCTGGAACTGAATTGTAAAGGCGTGGAGCACCAAACAGATTGGTACTAGAGGAACGTAACGGGTACATATTAGCATACTTGAAGTATTTGTCAACCCCCTTCTGGCCTTATTTTATAGGGTCTTTTATAATTGAAAAAAGCGCCCTGTAATAACCGTCTCAGAATCTGAGTTCGTTATTTGGCGCCTTTTTTCAAAGTTGTTTATAAGATTTATATTTAAATCTTATGTAACAGACTTTAGAAAAGTGTCGGTACAGTGTACCAAAGATCAAATTTACTTATCCCAGGATTTACAGCCCTTACTGTTAGCTTTCCAACTCTTGTTGTCGTCGTGCCGTCGCCACGTCTTGCGAGTAGGGCAATAACAACCTTTCCAACCTCGCTGGTAACGCGAACGCGGCTTTGACAAGCGTTTTTCAAGCAAATCTTCTTCGCTCAAATCTGGCTTGCAACGACCTGGAGTGTTGCGTGGCTTTCGCTCGCGACGCTTCCCAACACTCTTATGCGGATGGCGATAATACCCCCACTCTTCAGAGTATGCTTCGTCGTCTTCTATCAAGTGCCAAAATAGCTCTCGATAGAACTCGGCTTGTTTTTGATGACGATCTCGTTCCTTCTGCTCAGCCTTCAACCTGGCCTCATATTCAGGAGTTGTGGTACCGACCACAACGTCTTCATGACGATAGCCACCATTTCGATAGTCTCGGAACTTCCTACGCTCCACACGAAATGTATGGGTTGCAGCGTTATCCCTTCGAAACTTCATCAACGCAATTTTGGTATCGTTTTTCCGGTTTGGACCAGGATCAATCCGAACCTCAATGTTCGGCCACCAGCCAGTGTCGTACCAATAACCCATAGTTACCTCCTTTCAACGGTTTTAGGGTGCTCATACAATATCACAAATTAGAAGAAAAGTCAATACTTAGGGCCTTGTGGCCTACTTTGTTATAATAGCCAAATGAATAAGCCTGCTACTACGCCACCAATTACCCGCGATGACTCTGGCGGTGGGCTGGATCGTACTTTAAGGCCGCAAACGTGGGAAGAATATGTTGGGCAAAAGAAAATTAAGGAAAATCTGCGCATTCTTTTGACGGCGGCGCGTGAGCGCGGCCATGCGGCTGAACACATCCTCCTCTATGGGCCACCAGGACTAGGGAAGACGACTCTAGCCAACCTCGTCGCCAAGACCCTTGGCACTAATATGAAAGTAACCTCAGGACCAGCCATCGAACGAGTGGGCGACCTTGCCGCCATCCTCACCAATCTCTCACCTGGCGACGTACTTTTTATTGACGAGATTCACCGACTTTCAAAGAGTATCGAAGAAGTACTTTACCCAGCGATGGAATCAGGCGTGCTTGATATCATCATCGGTAAAGGTCCCTCGGCTCGCACCGTACAACTTGAACTGCCGCCGTTTACAATGGTGGCGGCCACCACTCGCATCTCTCTACTCTCTTCCCCACTGCGGTCTCGTTTTTCTGGAGGAACTTTTCGACTAGAGTTTTATGCTGATGATGAAATTGCGACAATTCTTGAGCGCTCCGCCTCTCTACTTGGAGTTGAAACGAACCGCGAGATTCTCGAACGTATTTCTAAGCGTTGCCGCGCCACCCCACGCACCGCCAACTACCTCCTCAAGCGCTGTCGTGACTTGGCTCAGCTTGAAGGCGAGTCTTTGACAAACGACATCGTCGACCAGACCTTTGCCCTACTTGAAATCGACAACCTCGGCCTCAGCTCACCAGACCGCGCCGTCCTTGAAGCCATCATCCATAAGTTCAATGGTGGCCCCGTCGGCCTCAACACCATCGCCGCTGCCACCGGCGAAGAACCCTCCACCATCGAGGATGTTATCGAACCCTACCTAATCCGCCACGGCCTTCTAGAACGCACTCCCCGCGGCCGCACCGCTAGTCCAACTGCGTATGAACATATTACAAATATTTAGCTCATTCATCTATGGATTTTTTGTTGGTATTTTATGTACGAAATTAAGTTTTTGGATATACGCTTTTCATAAGGAATTTTTCTGGTCTTTACTAGCACAAATTTTAGGAGGAGGAGTTGTTGCTATTTGTTCTTTTTGGTTCTTATCAAAATACTCCACTCTACTTTCAAAACCAAAACTAAAATTAGTAGTCAAACAATTTGGTACTTATTCAAATACTATTAATTTTAAAAGAAATGGTACTAATTTTGATGCAGAGTTTGATTTAGGAATATTAAATACTGGAAATAAAAGTCTGGTTGAGAATCAAGGATTTTGGCACTTCTATATAGTAGGCGGCACAGTCAGCTGCAGTCATACTGGGGCTCTTGATTTAGTAGATGGAAACCATATGAGAAATATAATTTCTTTTCCAATCCTTCCCCAAAACGCTCTTGATTTAAATCTACATTTAAAAATAACTTTCCAAGAAGATTTGAAAGACAACATTAAAACATATGCTTTTTTAACTACAGAATTTGGGGCATTTCCTAAAAAAGCATTAATGAATGGGCTCGGCTTGGTTGAATTTAAAAATATGCAAAATATAACCATAAACTACTTATAGTATGTCAGGACACAATAAATGGTCGAAGATTAAGCATAAGAAGGCGGCGACTGATGGTCTCAGGAGTAAGCTGTTTTCTAAGCATGCGGCTTTAATTGCGATGGAGGTACGTAAGGCGGGAGGGAATGCTACTTCGCCAGGTGTCATTGCGGTGGTAGACCGGGCCAAGAAGGATTCGATGCCGAAGGATAATATTGAGAGGGCGATAGCTAAAGGTAGTGGGTCAGGTGCTGCGGCGCTGGAGGAAGTTATTTTTGAAGCGTTTGGGCCGGGTGGTGCGGGCATGATTATCACGGCCGTAACTGAAAACAACAACCGTACTGCGCCTTTGATAAAGCACGCCTTTGTAAAAGCGGGCTACCAACTCGGTGCCCCTGGTTCAGCTATGTGGGCCTTTACTAAGGTTGATGATAAATATGTTCCAAACACTCATCTGGAGCTCGGGGACAGCGACGGAGAGAAGCTTGCTCATCTTATAGAAGCCCTTGAGGAAATTGACGACGTGCACGACATCTTTACCACTGCCGACTCGCACGACGAGGTAGAATAGGCTATGCGAGTAATTGCGATAGATCCTGGTTATGACCGCCTTGGGGTGGCGGTGATGGAAAACACTGATGGTGTGGAGGCTTTAATTTATTCAGCCTGTATTGAATCAAGTCGAAGTGATGCCTTGCCCGAACGGATTATGACAGTGGGTGATGAGTTCGCTCGGCTACTTTTGGAATATAAACCAGATTCGCTAGGAATCGAGACTCTTTTTTTTAATAAGAATATCAAAACCGCTATTGGAGTGGCCCAAGCTCGTGGTGCTCTTTTGTATATCGCAAAAAGGGCTGGTTGTACTATTTATGAATTTGGGCCCCAAGAAATAAAGTCGGCGGTAACTGGTTATGGTAAGAGTGACAAGCAAGGGGTGATCAACATGATTATGCGTTTAGTAAAAAATGCTCCGGCAAAAGCCCTTGACGACGAGTACGATGCGATTGCTGTTGGGGTAACTTGTCTTGCAACCCACGGCAGAAACCGGTAAAATCCCCACGTTAAGAAACGTCACTATTGAAAAAATTGTGTTTCTTTGTTAAAAAATACTGTAACCCAATCAATATTATGTACATCAATGGTGATGATGAAATAAAGGAAGAAGAGGAGCAGGATGATGATGCTGCTTCTATTGATGACGACCTACTAGCTGAAGTAGGTGAGGAAGAAGATGTTTTAACAGACGAGGTGGAGGGTTTTGGGTTGATTGAGGAAGACGCAGAAGCTGAAGAAGAACCAGCGATTGACGAAGAAGATGTAGACGGCGATGTAAGCCTTGAAGACGACGCTGAAGATGTTGAATACGATAGTTTTGATGATGTAGACGAGATGTAAAAACTAAAAAGCGCTGGCCTACGCCAGCACTTTTTAGTTTTTTCTACAATTTCATTCGTAGCTCAAATACTCGCAAGCTCGTGCTTGGCCACTCACTCATTGTAGTAACAAATTTCTTCGACTTCACTCGCAAGTCAAATACTCGCCGCGCCCCTTGATGGAGTCTGCGCCCCTTTGCGAAGCATTGGAAGTGCTCTTGGGGCAGAAGTACCCTTGGGGTGCTCGTGCTTGCTTGCGTCGTTCGATAAAGTAACTTTTCTAAGACTTCATGTCGCAATTCAAATGCTCCTTTCAGTCACGCTTGATTTCTCAATCGTCGTAGTAACAACGAAAATCTCCAAACGGGAGGATTTTTTATTTGCTATTTTTGTAACAAAAGCGTCTTTGTAGCGTTTTATATATATTACTGGTTGTTTTGAAACGTTTTTGTCACCTTGGCGTACTAAATAGTCCTTGCAACCCGTGCTAATATTGACTTTATAGATATGAAAAAACGTTTTTGGTTAAAGCGAAACTCGAAAGAAATTTTGATTGATGTGCTTATTTTTGGTTTTGCGGGCCTTATTTTACTCTCTGCGGCAGTATTAATCTGGTTGGCAACCTTGGAGATTCCTGATCTTTCATCGTTTGAGGAACGACGGGTACTACAATCCACTAAAATCTACGATCGTACCGGGGAAGTTATGCTCTATGACCTTCACCAGGATGTGCGTCGGACAGTGGTTCCTTTTGATCAAATGTCACAGTTTGTAAAAAATGCGACAGTGGCAATTGAAGACGACCAATTCTACAGTCATATTGGTATCGATGTAAAAGCGATTCTTCGGGCTGCTGTTTCCAATGTTCAAGATGGTGAGTTAGGGCAAGGTGGCTCCACTATCACCCAACAGGTAATCAAGAACTCGGTTCTTCAGCGAGAAAAGACTTTCACTCGTAAGGCCAAAGAAGCTATTCTCGCCCTCAAACTTGAACGATTAAAGACCAAAGATGAGATTTTGGAAATCTACCTTAACGAAGCTCCGTACGGCGGCACTATTTATGGTGTAGAAGAGGCATCCCAAGCCTTCTTTAAAACCTCAGCCAACAATCTTTCTATTGGTGAAGCGGCTTATCTCGCCGCTATTCCGCAAGCCCCCACCTACCTGTCGCCGTACGGCAACAACCGGGAGCAACTTGATGCTCGTCAAAAATTAGTTATTGAACGAATGCGCAGTAATGGCTACATCACCGTCGATGAATATGAGGCGGCTAAAAACGAAGCGGTGGAATTTGAACCACAACTTGTGAGTGGAATTAAGGCACCACACTTCGTGATGTATATAAGGGAGATTTTGGCG